>NZ_JAPUEW010000067.1:0-51773 GCF_027492335.1 Klebsiella sp.
CTTCGTCGGTATCCGGAGAAAACCACGCCCTGTAAGGCACATCACACCGTTCTACTTCTGGAAAAATAAGGATTCAAATGCGTATCTCTTTGATTAGCGCAGCGGTTTGCTGCGCCCTTTTTTCGGCCTGGGGCGCGAGTGCAGCGCCTCTCACCATCGAACAACGGCTGGCGCAACTGGAAGCCCGGCTCAATCATGCGGAGCAAGAGGCGGGAGAAGCCAACCGCCGTGCGCAGCAGGCGGAACAACGCACCAGCGCCGCAGAACAGCGCGCGGCGGCAGCCGAAAAACAGGTACAGACCCTCAGCCAGCGCACCGCTGCGACCGAGCAAAAGCAGCAGGCCACTGATAAACAGCTGGCGAAAACCAGCCTCGCCGACGGCTTTGAGTTCAACGCCTACGCCCGCTCCGGGATGCTGGTCGATAGCCACGGCAAAGGCGCGCGCGGCGGTCCTGGGATCTCTCCGGCCAGTTCGCTCAACGGCGATGCCCACGTTGGCCGTCTCGGCAACGAGAAGGACAACTACGTTGAGCTGAGTTTCGGTAAGAAAATGACCTTTAACGACGGCTCCTGGGCGCACTTTAAAACCATGCTCGCCGACGGTGCGACCAACCCGGATCCGTGGGTGCAGGATAACGACAGCCACCATCTGAACGTACGCCAGTTGTACGTCGAGATGGGCAACTTCGCCGATTTCTCCGGGCCATTTAAAAACGCCTCCATCTGGGCGGGCAAGCGTTTCGACCGCGATAACTTCGATATCCACTTCACCGATAGCGACATTATGTTCCTCGGTGGTACCGGCGGCGGCATCAACGACGTGGCCTGGGGCAGCAATCTGCGCGGTGATTACTCGGTATACGCGCGTAACTTCGGCGACCTTGGCAGCGATAACTACGAAGACAACGATATTCAGAATCTGATGTTCACGGCGAACCACTTCTGGAACAACTGGCAGCTGATGACCACGGCGATGACGGCTCAGGGCAACGATGACCTGAAAGATAACACCTCAACCACCGGCAGCTACGCCTTGCGCAGCGATAATACGGCGAAGAGCGGTTATTACGCGATGCTGGCTTACCACGATAAGCAGCAGTTCTATGGCCTGGCGCCGGGGATATCCGAAAGCGCCTTACAGTACGGCGGCGGTCTCGGTGCCGAAGCACGTCAGCCCGGCAGCGATGGCGATCTCACCGAGAATGCAAAATCCTTGCGCTTTGCGTCATACGGAATTTTGCCGCTGGGGAAAAACTGGGAGCTGGCCCCATCGGTTATCGCCCAGCACAGCGAAGACCGCTACCGCGATGGCGACCGTTACGATTGGGCAACCTTCAACCTGCGGGTGTCTCAGGGGATCACCCGCAACTTCGCCCTGCTGTATGAGGCTTCCTGGCAATATATGGACCTCAATCCAAACGGACGAAGCTATCGCTACGACAACGGCGTGCATCAATACCAGGCGGTGAGCGGTGATTTTTATAAGCTGACTTTCGCCCCAACGTTCAAAGTGGGCGATGTGTTTGATATCAAAGCGCGGCCGGAGATTCGTTTTTTTGTGACGTGGATGAACTGGGATAAAGATCTGGATCGCTACGCGATTAACGACGATTTCGGCAGCAAAGGCTTTACCGCCGGCGGCAACTGGAACTTCGGCGTGCAGACGGAGATTTGGTTCTGATACAGCAACACGGTGCCGTCTCCCTCCCGGGGACGGCGCAAAGCGCCTGCCCGGGCTACGAGATCGCAGATGACTTAGGCAGGTAGCCCGGACAGATGCACAGCATCGCCTCCGGGAAGGCAGCGAAATTACATGCTGTAACCCGGTTTTTTAATCAACTGATCCATCTGCGGAGCGATTTCGCTATCCCAGACCCGCTGCCAGTCGCTCGGGTCAACCTGCTTGAGGGCCACGCTCACCGAGCTGTCTTTGCTGCCCAAATGGCGAACCAATACTTTGGTAATATCGGCAGCCAACGCCGTTTTTTGTTCATCGTTCAGGTCGCGGGGGAAACATTTAATATCTACGTGTGGCATTGCAGGCTCCTTATTGTCAGAATGATAAAGCTATCACAAACCCGGCATTTCGATTTTCTTTTTGTGCCTGAAATAGTGCCGCAATAACCCGCTCCTTTAACAACTCTACGCCGACTCCCGCACCACCAGATGAAAGCCGATATCAATAATCACTTCCCCTTCCCCATTACCTTCAATGCGGTCGGCAAGGAGGGTGGCCGCCTGCTCGCCGATGGCATGACGGTCAACGCTGACCGTGGTGATGGATGGGCGATTGCTGGCGGCGAAATCCAGATCGCCAAAACCGATCACCGCAAGATCCTCCGGTACGCGCAGGCCGCGGCTTTCGGCTTCCATAATCGCTCCCTGCGCCAGGGTGTCAGAGCTGCAGACAATAACGTCAAACACGTCAGAATCCAGCAACTCAGCCAGGCCGCGGCGCCCGAGCGCCAGCGACGCCGGAAGCGGCACTTCGACCTGCGGCGCATCGTCAATCCCATTTTTAGCCAGCCGGGCGCACAGCCCCTGCTTACGCAACGTTGCGCGAGAATCTCCGGCCCATAACAGCCCCGGACGGCGATAGCCTTTTTCCAGCAGATACTCACCAATGGTTTCGCCAACTTTTTCATGAGAAAAGCCCACCAGCATATCCAGCGGCGTCGGGGTCAGATCCCATATTTCCACCACCGGCGTGGCGGCATTAAGAATAGTTTTCTTTAGCGCCGGTGCGTGCTGAATGCCGGTTAACACCACGCCATCCGGGCGCCGCGAAAGTAAAGTTGATACCAGCTCGGCTTCGGTCTCCCGGCTATAGCCAGCCACGCACAGCAGCATATGGTAGCCGCGCGCCGCCAGGGTGTCGCTCAGCGACTGGATGGTATCAACAAACATATTGTTGTTGATTTGCGGTACCACCACGGCGACCAGTTTGCTGCGTCTGGACGCCAGCCCGCCGGCCAACGCGTTGGGAATGTAGCCCGTGGCCTGCACCGCCTGCATCACTTTTTCTACCGTTTTCGGTCGTACCAGCTGCGGCGTATTCAGCGCCCGACTCACCGTCATCGACGACAACCCGGCGCTGCGGGCCACATCATCCAGCGTTGGCGCACGCGTCGGTTTTATGCTTTTCACGGCTAAGCCCCTGTATTGAGTCGTTTCATGTGGGCATTATTGATGATGGCCCACGCAATTGCCAGCATTCCTCCGTACATCCCCAATAGAATCAACGACCTGAAAAATAGAATGTTATCGCTATCATTATGCATTGTGAATTTTCACAAACCTCTTTGGATTGTGATGCTCACAGCATAATTTTACCCTTTATAACCGCTAATTGTGATCGTTTGTACAAATTAAAATCACTAATGTAGCGTAAAAACAAAACCAGGATTAAAAATGTTAGCGCAAACATTTTATAACCCACAAGGAAATGAATATGACCTCTAGCGCGAATTCCGAGTCCGTGACCTACGCCAAAGCTTCCGGCGTAAAAACCGCCGCAGAAACCGGCGATCGCATTGAGCACGTCAAACTGTCGCTGGCCTTTCTGCCGCTGGCGACCCCGGTCAGCGATGCAAAAGTCCTCACTGGTCGACAAAAACCACTCACCGAAGTAGCGATTATCATCGCGGAAATCCGCTCTCGCGACGGTTTTGAAGGGGTTGGCTTTAGTTATTCCAAGCGTGCAGGCGGCCAGGGCATTTACGCCCACGCCAAAGAGATTGCCGATAACCTGCTCGGCGAAGACCCGAATGATATAGACAAGATCTACACCAAACTGCTGTGGGCCGGTGCTTCGGTTGGTCGTAGCGGCATGGCGGTACAGGCTATCTCCCCTATCGATATTGCGCTGTGGGATATGAAAGCCAAGCGCGCCGGGCTGCCGCTGGCAAAACTGCTTGGCTCGCATCGCGATTCCGTGCAGTGCTACAACACCTCCGGCGGCTTCCTGCATACCCCGCTGGATCAGGTGCTGAAAAACGTGGCTATCTCACGTGAAAACGGGATCGGCGGCATCAAACTGAAAGTCGGTCAGCCGAACACGGCTGAAGATATCCGTCGCCTGACGGCAGTGCGCGAAGTGCTGGGCGATGATTTCCCGCTGATGGTGGACGCCAACCAACAGTGGGATCGCGAAACCGCCATTCGTATGGGACGCAAAATGGAGCAGTTTAATCTTATCTGGATTGAAGAGCCGCTGGATGCTTACGATGTCGAAGGTCACGCGCAGCTTGCCGCCGCGCTGGACACACCGATTGCGACCGGAGAGATGCTGACCAGCTTCCGCGAACATGAACAACTGATCCTCGGCAACGCCAGCGACTTCGTGCAGCCGGATGCCCCGCGCGTCGGCGGGATCTCTCCGTTCCTGAAAATTATGGATCTGGCGGCGAAGCACGGTCGCAAGCTGGCCCCGCACTTTGCGATGGAAGTCCATCTGCATCTTGCCGCCGCCTATCCGCTGGAGCCGTGGCTGGAGCACTTCGAGTGGCTGAACCCGCTGTTTAACGAACAGCTGGAGCTGCGCGACGGGCGGATGTGGGTTTCTGAGCGTCACGGTCTGGGCTTTACCCTGAGCGAACAGGCCCGCCGCTGGACCCAGCAAAGCTGCGAGTTTGGTAAACGCCCATAATCGATTTCCCCGAATGGCGGCGTAAACGCCTTGTGCGGGCTACAAGCCCGTAGCCCGGGCAAGGCGCGTCAAGCGCCGCCCCCCGGAGAAAACAACATTTTCCCAGAGGCGATGCTGCGCATCTGTCCGGGCTACCGGGCCACAGACGACTGAAAACCCGTCACCCTGCCGGGGAAAAACTTTTTTTGGCTGTACCCACAATACACAACCCTGCAAAGGAGTTGATTAAAATGCAACAGCAAATAAAACGCAGCAACGTGCGTTACGGTATATTATTATTTTTATTTCTGGCCACCGTATTTAATTATGCCGACCGGGCAACGCTGTCCGTCGTCGCGCCAATTATGAGCAAAGAGTTAGGTTTTGACCCGGAGGCGATGGGTCTGGCTTTTTCGGTATTTGGTATTTCCTACGTCATCATGCAAATCCCCGGCGGCTGGCTGCTGGATAAATATGGCTCGCGGCTGGTTTACGGCTGCGCGCTAATAGGCTGGTCGGTCGTAACCATGTTCCAGGGCACTATCTATATGTTCGCCAGCCCGCTGGTGGTACTGGTTATTCTGCGCCTGATGATGGGTGCCATCGAAGCCCCGGCCTTTCCCGCCAACAGTCGCTTAAGCGTACAGTGGTTCCCCAATAAAGAACGTGGATTCGTGACCTCGGTATATCAGGCCGCGCAGTATATATCACTGGGCATTATTACGCCGCTGATGACTATTATCTTGCATAATTTAAGCTGGCACTATGTCTTTTATTATATTGGCGCTATCGGCGTCGTGCTGGGGATATTCTGGCTGGCAAAAGTAAGAGATCCATCTCACCATCCTAAAATTAACCAGCAGGAGCTCGACTATATTCGTGAAGGCGGCGGCGAGCCGGAATTAGGCAGCAAAAAAACGCAACAAAAACTCACCCTCGCGCAGATTAAAAGCGTTTGCGTTAACCGCATGATGATCGGGGTTTATATCGGTCAGTTCTGCGTCACGTCGATTACCTGGTTTTTCCTCACCTGGTTCCCGACTTATCTCTACCAGGCGAAAGGTATGTCGATCCTGAAAGTCGGGTTCGTCGCCAGTATCCCGGCGATTGCCGGATTTATCGGCGGCCTGCTGGGCGGCGTGTTCTCGGACTGGCTACTGAAGCGCGGCTACAGCCTGACTACCGCGCGCAAGCTGCCGGTGATCTGCGGGATGCTGCTCTCCTGCGTGATTGTCGTCGCCAACTACACCTCTTCAGAAGTGGTGGTGATCGCCGCCATGAGCCTGGCGTTCTTTGCCAAAGGCTTTGGCAACCTTGGCTGGTGCGTACTGAGCGACACCTCGCCGAAAGAGATGCTGGGGATCGCAGGCGGCGTATTCAACATGTGCGGTAACCTGGCGAGCATTATCACTCCGCTGGTGATTGGAGTGATCCTCGCCAACACCCACTCGTTTGATTACGCCATCCTGTACGTCGGCTCCATGGGCGTGCTGGGCCTGTTCTCCTATCTGTTTATCGTCGGGCCACTGGATCGCCTGACCCTGACACCACGCACCGCTTGATTTAAAACTCTGGCGAGGATTCGCCTCCGCTGTTTCGCATCACACTCCTGCGAAACAGCGGTTTTTTAGTAAGTAATCCCCCGCGGATTGACCTCTGATTGCGATACCTCTTCGCCCTGCTCTCCCCAGCGCGCCAGCACCTTCTGGTACTCTCCGCGAGCAATAGCGCCATCCAGCGCAGCCTGAAGCGCAAAGACCAGTCCATTGCCTTTTTTGGTGGTAGTGGCGACGTACGCTTTTTTCGGCCCCAGCCCCACGACTTTAGTTTTGCCGCTTAACGCCGCTTTATAAGCCGCCACCGACTGAGGACCAAAGAACACATCGGCCCGCCCGGACTGAATATAAAGGTTGCCGGAAGCGTCATCGGTCAGATAAATGGGCAGAGCCGGTTTGCGCCCGGCGGCTTCGTTTTCGATATTCCAGCCAAGCAGAATCCGCTCTTGATTGGTCCCGGAACCAACAATCACCTTTTTGCCGGAAAGATCCGCCGGACCGTATACACGGGCGATATCGCTGGTGGATTTCACGGAAAACGCCAGCGAGTCGACGCGGTAGGTGGCGAAATCAAACTTCTCTTTACGCTGCTCGGTCACCGCAATATTGACCAGCGCCACATCATAGCGCCCGGAGGTAATCCCCAGCGGCCAGTCCTCCCAGGCCGTGGGAACCAGCTTCAGCTTTAGCCCAAGACTTCCGGCCAGTAGCCTGGCGATGTCCGGATCGCTACCGATACGCGTGCGATTATCGCTGGCCAGCAGCGCCAGAGGCGGCGAATTGAGCGCTGAAATAGCGACCGTCAACGTTCCAGGTTCAACGAACCGATAGTTTACCGGGATCTTCGCGATTGCCTGTTCATCGCGCGTCACCGGCAGCGGCTGCTCATTGGCGCGCAGGTCGATTGCCGCCTGCGTACCAGCAGACAGGGTGAATAGTGTCAGGGCAAAAAATCCATTTCTCATGCCGGTAGTACCCTCGATAAAAATTGCCGCGTGCGCTGATGCTGCGGATGGTTGAGCACCTCATCGCTGCTGCCCTGCTCGACAATCTTACCGTCGACCATAAACACCACCTGATCCGCCACTTCTTTGGCAAAGCCGATTTCATGGGTCACCACAACAAGAGTGGTACCGGAGCGCGCCAGTTTTTTAATCACATCCAGCACTTCGCCCACCAGCTCCGGGTCAAGCGCGGAGGTCGGTTCATCAAACAAAATGACTCGTGGGTTAAGCGCCAGCGCCCTGGCAATAGCAATGCGCTGCTGCTGACCGCCGGAAAGGTGCCGCGACCAGGCGTCGGCTTTATTACGCAGCCCAACGACATCAAGCAGTTCATAGGCGCGTTCAATGGCCTCTTTGCGGGTTACCTGTTTATGGGCGATGGGCGCTTCAATCAGGTTTTCCAGCACCGTCAGGTGCGGGAACAGATTGAAGTTCTGAAACACATAGCCGACGTTAACCCGCTGACGAAGGATATCTTTCTCTTTCAATTCATACAGCTTATCGCCTTTACGTCGGTAGCCAATATAGTCGCCATCAATCTGGATAAAGCCTTCATCAACGCGCTCGAGATGGTTAATTGCCCGCAGCAGCGTCGATTTTCCCGAACCGGATGGCCCAAGGATCACCGTGACCGTGCCGGGTTCAATTTCCAGCGACACGTCATCAAGCGCTTTATGGCGACCGAAATATTTGCTGACGCCGGTAATGGAAATATGACCATTATGAGAGTTGGGCATGAACGGGCTCCTGTGGTTGTGGGCGACGAACGAGTTCAACGCGACGACTGCTGCGTGCACTATTGACCGCCGAACGGCGTTCGCTGCGCGCCAGGCCGCGTTCGACTAGATACTGAATCAGCGACAGCACGCTGGTGATCACCAGATACCAGGCGGCCCCAACCATCAGCAGCGGGATCACTTCCTGAGTGCGGTTGTAGATCATCTGGATGGTGTAGAACAGCTCCGGCATCGCCAGCACGTAGACCATCGCCGTTCCTTTCGCGAGGCTGATAATTTCGTTAAAACCGGCCGGTAAAATAGTGCGCAACGCCTGTGGCAGAATAATGCGCAGGGTGCGACGGCTGGCCGGAAGCCCCAGCGCCGCCGCAGCTTCATACTGACCGTGATCGACGCCAAGGAAGCCACCGCGGATAATTTCGGCGGTGTAAGCGCTTTGTACCAGCGTGAGCCCAACCACGGCGGTAGAAAACTGCCCCAGTACGTTGATGGTTTCAAAGTTGGCCCAGCTAATGCCGGTGAATGGAATGCCAATCGACAGCGTGTCGTAGAGATAAGAGAAGTTGTAGAGAATAATCAGCACCACGATCAGCGGCAGCGAGCGGAACAGCCAGATATAACCCCAGGCGAGGCTGCTCAGCAGCCATGAACTGGAGAGTCGGGCCAGCGCCAGCAGTCCGCCTAAAATGACGCTCAGCACCGTACCGAGTAAAGTCAGCAGCAGCGTCTGCCCCAACCCTTCGAGGATCACCGGGTCAAAGAACCAGCGGGCAAAGACGCCCCACTCCCAGCGCGGGTTAAAAGCGACGGATTGAATCACTATCGCCAGCGCCAGCAACGCCAGCACCGCGCCAACCGCCCGCAGCGGATAGCGTGCGGGGACAACCTTAATCGTTTCCGGGGGATGCATATTGGCTCCTTAAGCGCTTTGGCTCAGTGCGCTGACCGCCAGCGCTTTCGTGAATCGCAGTCGACCATCGAACGGCGGCAGGCTGTACTCTTCCGGGTCGCGATTGAGGTCGAACTGCGCCTCATAGCCCTGGCTCAGGTACAGCCGTACCGCTTCCGGCTGACGAAAACCGGTGGTCAGGTAGATGTGGCTATAGCCTGCCAGCAGCGCCCGGCGCTCCAGCTCTTGCACAACTTTCCCCGCCAGTCCCTGCTGGCGCAGACCACGATGGGTCCAGATCCGTTTGATCTCTGCGGTACTGGCATCTTTTGGCTTATACGCGCCGGTAGCGATAATTTCTCCGTCGCGTTCCAGCACAATAAATAGTCCCTGCGGTGCCAGATACCATTCTGTCAGCTCGATTTCGGCATCACGGGAGAAATAGTCGCCGTATCGCGCAGCATACTCGCCAAACAGCCCCTCAATTATCGGCTGTAGCTCCGGCGTTTCTGGAGACACATCGCGGAAGATATCGCTCATAACGCCTCCTGTTAGTCGCCAAGTCCGGCCGGGTTAATTTCAGATTGTGGAATGCTCTCCACCCCTTCGCCCCAGCGGTTCAGCACTTTGGCGTATTCGCCGCTCTGAATTGCGCCGTTCAGCGCCGTCTGTACTGGCTCCACCAGGCCGCTGCCTTTTTTCACCGTTACCGCGATATGCGCCGCCTTCGGCCAGCCGCCGTCAACGCTGCCCACCAGTTTGGTTTTGCCGGTCAGCGCTGCTTTCCACGCGCCAATGACGTTCGGACCGAAGAACGCATCGGCTCGCCCGGATTGCAGCGCCAAAGTCTGGGCGGCATCATCTTTGGTATACACCGGAGTAAACGGCTTCAATCCCTTCTTGACGTTTTCCGCATTCCACGCCAGCAGGATCGCCTCCTGATTGGTGCCGGATCCGACGATGATCCGTAGTCCGGCAATATCCTCCGCTTTTTCAATTTTGTTCAGCGGGCTGGTGCTCTTGACGTAGAAACCCAGCGAATCTTTGCGATAGGTGGCAAAGTCGAACTTCTCTTTACGCTCTTTAGTCACGGTTATATTGCTGACCGCAGCGTCATACTTTCCGGAGGCGACGCCAAGCGGCCAGTCTTCCCATGAAGTCGGTATAACGTTCAGCTCCAGCCCGAGGCTATCGGCCACCAGGCGGGCGATATCCACCTCACTGCCGAGCAGGGTTTTGTTATCGTCGGAGAACACGGTCAACGGCGGCGAGTTCAGCGCCGCCACCGCGACGGTCAGTTTGCCCGGCACGGCAAGGTGAAGATCTTTCGGCAACTGCGCAATGGCCTGCGGATTTTTCGCCGTATGAATCGGCGTTTTATTGGCTTCCAGGCTCACACCGGTGCCGTTGATATTCACGTCTTGCGCCCAGGATGAGGCGCTGACGGCCAGGGCAAGCGCCAGTAGTAGCGATTTTCTCTGCGTTTTCTGCATAGCGACTGTTCTCTATTATTGTTTTTGGAATTGATTAGCGGGCTCTGCCAGCCCTAAGCTTTCGCGCAACGTTGTGCCGGGATAGTCGTGGCGAAATAATCCGCGCTGCTGAAGAATCGGTACCACCTGATCCACAAAGCGCGGGAAGGTATCCGGCGTGCCGCCCTGAATAATGAAGCCGTCCGCCGCACGTTGTTCAAACCACTGCTGCAAACCATCGGCCACCTCTTCGGCGGTCCCGGCGAAACGCGGGCGCGGGCTGGCTGCCTCCAGTGCGACCTGACGCAGCGTCAGGCTTCTTTCGCGGGCGTTGCGTTTAATCTCATCGGTCGTGCTGCGAAAGCTGTTCTGTCCGAGATCGCCAATATCCGGGAAGGGTTCATCCAGGGGATACTGAGCAAAATCGTGGTGCTCAAAATAGCGGCCGAGGTAATTCAGCGCATCGTCAATTGATACCAGCACGGCGGTGGCTTGATATTGCTGCTCGACATCTTCAGCGCTATCGCCGACGATCACGCTGACGCCCTGGAAAATATGTAGCGTATTATCATGACGACCATGAGCTGCGAGTTGGCTTTTCACATCACGATAAAAAGCCTGCGCTTCCGCCAGCGATTCCTGATGAGTAAATATTGCATCAGCATGGGTCGCTGCCAGCTTTTTACCGTCATCGGACGCACCCGCCTGAAATATAATCGGACGACCCTGTGGGGTGCGGGAAATATTCAGCGGCCCGGCGACTTTAAAGAAATCGCCGTGATGGTTAAGCGTGTGCAGTTTACTTTTATCAAAGAACTGTCCGCTCTGTTTATTGCGCACGAAAGCGTCCTGCTCCCAGGAGTCCCACAACCCTTTCACCACCTGTAAATATTCGTCGGCGATGCGATAACGTAGCGCGTGGTCCGGGTGCTGCGCGCGGGAGAAGTTTTTCGCCGAGCCTTCCAGCGGCGAGGTCACCACGTTCCAGCCCGCGCGACCGCCGCTCAGGTGGTCGAGACTGGCAAACTGGCGCGCGGTGGTAAAAGGCTCGCTGTAGGAGGTCGACAGAGTACCAACCAGGCCTAAATGCGAAGTCACCGCCGCCAGGGTGGATAATACCGTCAGCGGTTCGAAGCGATTTAAAAAATGTGGGATCGATTTTTCATTAATATATAAACCATCGGCAACAAAAATAAAGTCGAGCTTGCCCTCTTCCGCTTTTAGCGCCGTTTGCTTAACAAAATCGAAATTAATACTGGCGTCCGCTAGCGCAGCCGGATGACGCCAGGCCGACATATTTCCCGATGCGCCATGTAATATGGTGCCAATACGCAGTTGCCGTTGTTCAGACATCGCTAACCCTTCCCTTGTCAAAATCTACAGTTGTTGAAGTGCCTGTTCCGCCAGGCTGGCAAAATAGTGCGCCGCCGGGGCAATTAAACGCTCATCCGGATTAAACGCCGGATGGTGGAGACCAAATTCGCTGGCGCTGCCGATACTGACGAACGCGCCGGGAATATGCTGGAGATAAACGGCAAAATCCTCACCGCCGAGGTGTAAATCCGCATGGTGCGTGCGGTAGCCGGACTTATCGGCCACTTCGCTGGCAAAGGCAGCCCAGCGTTCATCGTTCACCAGAGCAGTCGGACCGGCATACCAGAACACATCGATCTGCGCGCCGAAGGCGCTGGCGAACCCGGCAGCAATTTCGCTAACCCGGGCTTTTACCCGCTGTTGAACTTCGCTGCTGTGGGTGCGTAGCGTTCCTTCCAGCTCGACGCTTTCCGGCAGAACGTTCCAGGTATTGCCACCCTGAATGCGCGTCACGCTAAGCACCACGGAATCAAGGGTATTCACTTCGCGGCTGGCGACGCTTTGCAACAGGGTTACCAGCTGACTGGCCAGCAGAATAGCGTCTTTACCCTCATGAGGCCGCGCGGCGTGCGCACCTTTACCGGTCACCTTAAAGACAAAACGATCGACGTTGGCGTAAAACGCGCCACCGCGAGTGGCGAACTCACCGACCGGCAGGCCCGGCTCATTATGCATACCGAAAATGGCGGAAACCCCCTCCAGCACGCCGGCGCGAATCAGGGTTTTGGCCCCGCCGAAACTCTCCTCCGCAGGCTGGAACAGAATACGTACCCGCCCCGCAAGCTGCGCTTCGCGTTGTTTAAGCAAAAGGGCTGCGCCAAGAATGACGCTGGTGTGAATATCATGTCCGCAGGCGTGCATCACCCCGGCATTTTGCGAGCGAAACGGTACGCTGGTTGTCTCTTCGATGGGCAGCGCGTCGATATCGGCTCGCAGGGCTATCACTTTATCACCGGAGCCGACTTCCGCCACCGCGCCGGTTTTCAGGTCATAAGGCAGTAAGCTAATGCCGCCGCTCTGCAACCAGTCACGAATACGCGCGGTGGTATCAACCTCCTGCAACGACAGTTCCGGGTACTGATGCAACTCGCGCCGCCAGCGAATTAACTGCTCGTCGAAACTCATGGCTGCACCTCCGCGCTCAAATGCGCCTGGGCCAGCAGGCGTAAGGAGTTAAGACGCGCCGCGCCGTCGCTAATGGGCGTATCGATAATAAATTCATCAATGCCCCAGGCTGACCGCAACGCATCCAGCTGCGCTTTGACCTGCTCTGGAGTGCCAAACAGCACCGCCGATTCCCGACGGGCAATATGCGTTGGCCTGCTGCCCGCCTGACGAGCAAACGCCGCCGCCTGCGACTCGCTACCGACGGTCACCCGCTGGCCGTTTTCCAGTTCAACGCCCCACACTTCCACTGTTTTTGCCAGCTCCGCCGCCGTCGCGGCATCTTCAGCCACGATGACCTGAACGGCGACAATCGCTTCACGGCGGCTGAGTTCACGCCAGCGGGTTAGCACGTCGCGCAGCAAATTTTTATCGCCGTTAAGATGCGCAGCGAAGACAAAGTTCCAGTCCAGATGGGCCGCCAACTGCGCGCTTTCAAGGCTCGCGCCGAGAAGAAAACCGTCGGCGCGACGCGGCGGGATCGGCGTGGCGCGCACGCTCTCCTCGCCGTCGGCTTCGGTCAGCGACAGCCAGTTATCAAGCTGCGCCAACTGGTCGGCAAAAGTCCCTTTCTCCTGCGGATTAAGCCCCTGTTGTAAAGCACGCGTAGAAAGCGGCAGGCCGCCGGGTGCTTTGCCGACGCCAAGGTCAACGCGCCCCGGCGCAATGGCGGCGAGCATATTGAAATTTTCCGCTACTTTGTACGGGCTGTAGTGTTGCAGCATGACGCCGCCGGAGCCGACGCGAATTTTACGGGTTTGTCCGAGGATCCAGGCGATCGCCAGCTCCGGCGACGGGCTCGCGAGCTGGTCGGTATTGTGGTGTTCGGCAATCCAGAAACGGTGATAGCCCCAGGCTTCCGCCTGTTGCGCAAGCGTTAATGTACGCGCCAGCGCCTGTGCTGCCGTTTCCCCGGCTGCCAGCGGGCTTTTATCCAGGATACTGATTCGATAAGACATTTCGCAGGCTCATGTGAATTAACATGTCTGCATTATTAGAAGCGAGCGCGGTCCGTGAGAAACAATTTATTTACATTTACTCTGCCGGAAATTAGATATGTGGGGGGTACGGAGTACCATTGGGAAAGGTCAAAAGCTCCCGGAGGCGGTGCTGGCGCACCTGTCCGGGCTACCGGTCCACAGACGGTTGTGAACCCGTAGCCCGACTGAACGCAGTGCGAGCCGGGGGTTTCTGGAGTTTAACGACGATCTTTCCAGACGGTTTGCACGTTGCAGAATTCGTGCAGGCCGAAGTGGGATAGCTCACGACCAAATCCGCTTTTCTTCACCCCGCCGAACGCTACGCGAGCATCGCTGGCGCAGTAGCCGTTGATAAACACTCCGCCGCACTCCAGCTCGCTGGCGAAACGCTGAGCCTGCTCCTCACTGGTGGTATAAACCGTCGCAGAGAGACCAAACTCGCTATCATTTGCCAGCGCCAGCGCATGGTCGGCGTCTCGTGCTTCGGTGATGGTCGCCACCGGGCCAAACAGCTCCTGGCGAAAACCGGTCATCCCGGAGGTGACGTTTCCCAGCACCGTCGGCGCATAGTAGTTGCCCGCGCCTTCGATTTTTTCCGCGCCCAGCAGCAGGGTTGCGCCTTCTTTTAAGGTTGCAAGCACCTGCTCATGCAGCTCATCACGCAGGTCGAAGCGCGCCATTGGCCCGACATAGTTCTGCTCATCGCGCGGATCGCCCATTTTCAGCGCGGCGACGGCGGCGACAAATTTCTGCGTAAAAGCGTCAGCAATCCCCGCTTCAACGATAAAGCGTTTTGCGGCGGCGCAGACCTGCCCGGTATTCTGATAACGACCAATCACCGCGGCCTTTACCGCCTCGTCGAGGTCGGCGTCGTTCAGCACGATAAACGGATCGGAGCCACCCAGCTCCAGCACGCATTTTTTCAACGCCGCGCCGGCCTGCGCGCCTATAGCCTTCCCGGCCCGCACGCTGCCGGTGACAGTCACGGCGGCAATACGCGGATCGTTGATAATCTGCGAAACGCCGTCGTTGGTAGCATTAACCCAACCAAACACACCTGCCGGGACGCCCGCTTGTGCGAAGATCTCACCGATTATCGCCGCGCTGCCCATCACGTTCGGCGCGTGCTTGAGCAGATAGCTGTTACCCGCCAGCAGAATCGGTACCGCACCGCGCAGCACCTGCCACACCGGGAAGTTCCACGGCATAATTGCGAGGATCGCGCCCATCGGGCGGTACTCAATCACCGCTTTATTGTCTTCAACGAGGGTCGCTTCGGTATTCAGCATCGCCGGACCATGCTCGGCATACCAGTCGCAAAGATTGGCTGATTTAGCGACTTCGCCGCGCGCCTGGGCAATCGGCTTGCCCATCTCAAGGCTAATCATTTGCGCCAGCTCTTCAGCGCGGACACGCATCGCGCTGCCGACGTTACGCAGCGCCGCCGCGCGGTTTGCCACGCTAACGTTGCGCCACTGGCGATAACCTTGCTCCGCAAGGGCCATGGCTGAATCAACTTGCTGTTCGGTCGCCCACGGCAGAGACGACACCATTTCACCTGTCGTCGGATTCACGGAAACCGCATGAGTTGCAGATAAATTCATCGTTTTTCTCTCTGTGTTGATTGCGAAATGACCTTATTCTGGCTTACCCTACCATTCATTAAAAATGAATAATATTAAGCAACATTTTCACGAAAAGAGAATAGAATGGATCTGACCCAACTCGAGATGTTCAACGCCGTCGCCATTACCGGCAGCATCACTCAGGCCGCGCAGAAGGTGCATCGCGTGCCGTCTAACCTGACGACCCGTATTCGCCAACTGGAAGCAGATCTTGGCGTCGAGTTATTTATCCGCGAAAACCAACGCCTGCGCCTGTCGCCCGCCGGGCATAGCTTTTTACGCTATAGTCAGCAAATTCTGGCTCTCGTTGATGAGGCTCGCATGGTGGTTGCCGGGGATGAACCCCAGGGGCTGTTTTCGCTCGGGTCGCTGGAAAGTACCGCCGCCGTGCGTATCCCTACTACGCTGGCGCACTTTAATCAGCGCTACCCAAAGATTCATCTTGCCCTCTCCACCGGCCCCTCCGGCACCATGATCGACGGCGTACTTGAAGGCAACCTTAGCGCGGCCTTTGTTGACGGTCCGGTGGTGCATCCGGGGCTTGAAGGGTTACCGGTGTTCCCGGAAGAGATGATGATCGTAGCACCAATGGGCCACCCGCCCATTGCTCGTGCCAGCGAAGTGAACGGAGCCAGCGTCTATGCTTTTCGCGCCAACTGTTCCTATCGACGTCATTTTGAAAGCTGGTTCCATGCCGATCGCGCCACGCCGGGTCGAATTCACGAAATGGAGTCCTATCACGGGATGCTGGCTTGCGTGATTACCGGGGCCGGACTGGCGCTGATCCCGCGCAGCATGCTGGAGAGCATGCCGGGCCATCAACAGGTCTCCGCCTGGCCGCTGGCCGAAGAGTGGCGCTGGCTAACGACCTGTCTGGTATGGCGTCGCGGGGCGAAAACCCGTCAACTTGAAGCGTTTATAGAGCTGCTGAACGAAGATCGACAAGCAGCAGTTTCTCCATAAAGATGCTTAACGGGTCCGGCTGATACGGCGCGAAGGCGCTGCGGGTCTGATAGCCATTACGGGTATATAACGCCACGGCCGCATGCTGATGGATGCCGGTCTCCAGACGCACGGTGTGGCACTCGCGCCGTAAAGCCTCTTCTTCCAGCGCCGCCAGCAGTTTCTCGCCAAGCTGCTGACCGCGATGGGTCGGGTCGATAAATACCCGCTTCATCTCACCAAAGCCCTCCTCCCCCAGCACAATTGCCCCACAGCCAACAGCCTGCTGTTGCGGGTCGCGGATCAGCAGCGCAATCACCGATTCAGGCGGCAGTGCACTAAGATCTATCAGATGGTTGCTTTCGGCCGGATAAAGCGCCTGCTGGTAGACGTCCAGTTGGGCGATCAAGGCGTTCAATTCCGGGTGGTTCAGCGGAGTCGCGGCGATGGTATACATAAATAAGCTCCTTTTTTAAGCGCACTGTAACGCGAGGAGTACGCTGAACCGCCATAGCATTAACTTATAGCTCCGCTCCCCTATTGCGCTAACCCCTTGAGGCGCAGTAATTTTGCGGCACGATGTCTGTTATCAGGAAAAAATGATGAATACCAAAGCGCGTAAGGTGATGATTATCGGAGCTGGGAACGTCGGTGCCTCTGCGGCCTATGCCCTGTTGAACCAGAATATCTGCGAGGAGCTGATCCTCGTTGATCTGAACAAAGCCCGCGCCGAAGCCCACGCCCAGGATCTCAGTGATGCGGCTGCCTATATGCCGGGGATGATGACGATTTCCACGCGGGAAGCCGGCGACTGCGCCGATGTCGATATCGCGGTGATCACCGTTTCTGGTGGCGCGCTCAAACCGGGCCAGACGCGCCTGGACGAACTGACCAACACGGCGAAAATCGTCAAAAGTATCGTCCCGCAGATGATGAACGGCGGCTTCAACGGCATCTTTCTGATTGCCACTAACCCTTGCGACATTATCACCTGGCAGGTGTGGCAACTTTCAGGCCTGCCGCGCAGTCAGGTACTGGGCACCGGCGTCTGGCTGGATACCACCCGCCTGCGGCGGGTGCTGGCCCAGGAGCTGGACATCGGTGCGCAAAGTATCGATGCCTTTATCCTCGGCGAACATGGCGATACCCAGTTTCCGGTATGGTCGCACTCGGCGGTCTACGGTTCAGCCATTGGTGACGTTTATCAAAAACATACCGGCAAAGCGCTGGACCGGGAGCTGATTGCCGAAAAGGTGCGCAAGCTGGGGTTTGAAATTTATTCGGGTAAAGGCTGCACCGAATATGGCGTTGCCGGGACCATCGCTGAGATCTGCCGCAATATTTTCACCGGCAGCCATCGTGCGCTGGCAGTATCGTGCATTCTTGACGGGGAATATGGCGTGAGCGGCGCGGCGGCAGGCGTTCCTGCCGTACTGACGCAAAGCGGCGTGCAGCAGATTATTGAGTTGCAATTAGCCGATGATGAAGCGGAAAAGTTCCGCCACTCTATTGAGGTGATTAAAGCCAATATCGCCCGATTACCGTAATCCGCGCTCCCGGCTAGTCGGCGATGATCAGCCGGGGATGAATATGCACTAACATCTCGCGCGTCTCTTCCGGCAGATGATTATCGGTGATGATATCGGTGAGCGAGTCGAGATGGGTGATGTTAAATAGCGACCAGGCGCCGTATTTCGAGCTGTCCGCCAGCAGAATGCGCCGCCGGGCGTTGGCGATTAAATCCCGCTTCAGCGCCGCTTTTTCTTCCGTTGGTGAAGTGACGCCCTTCTCCAGATCCCAGCCATTGCAGCTGACAAAAGCCAGATCGGGCCAGATATTTTGCAGCAGTCGGCGACCGTGTTCACCAATGCAGGACTGGCTGCTATCGTCAATACGCCCGCCGATAATGGTCACTTCGATTTGCTTGAATTCGGATAAAAACAGAGCGATATGCAGATCGCTGGTGATCACTCGTAGCGGCAGATGAGTTATTTGCCGGGCAAGTTCAATCATCGTCGTCCCGGCATCGAGGACAATGGCGTCCCCGGCCTTGACTAACGCCGCCGCAGCGCTGGCGATGGCGTACTTTTCCTGCTGGCTACGCTGGGATTTTTCCTGCGTCGTCGGCTGGGAAGGAATAAACCGGTTAAGAGTCACGCCGCCATGAGTACGGCTAATCACCCCTTCCTGATCGAGTTTAATCAGATCGCGGCGAATCGTTGCTGGCGACGCGTTGGTCACCGCCACGAGCTGATCCACTGTCACCAGATTATGGCTCTTCAGATAATCCATAATCTGCTCTAACCGGTTATATCCCTTCATATTATTCCTGTGCGATTTGCATGGCGAGCTCAATAGAGGTAGCCATGCTGTCAGACTTAGCTTTACCTGTCCAGGCAATATCAAACGCCGTGCCATGGTCTGCGGATGTGCGAATAAACGGCAGTCCGGCAGTGATATTTACCCCATCATAAAACCCGAGCAGTTTTAGCGGAATGTGTCCCTGATCGTGATACATCGCCACCACCATATCAAACAGTCCGTCGTGGCACTGCATAAATACCGTATCCGGCGGGCACGGGCCGGTCACGTTCAACCCTTGGGCCTTCATCGCTTCAACGGCCGGGCCGACGATACGAATCTCTTCATCACCAAACAAACCATTTTCCCCAGCGTGCGGGTTAACGCCTGCGACGGCAATGCGCGGATTGCTAAAGCCAACCCGACGCAGGAAGCTATCGGCGATACCAATCACCGTTTCGACCCGCGGCTGGTTTAGGGTATCGAGAAACTTGCGCAGCGCGACGTGGGTGGAAATATGGATAACTTTGAGCTTATCGGTATACAGCACCATCGCGTAATCTTTGGTCTGCGTCAGATGGGCCAGCATCTCGGTATGCCCCGGGAAATTGTGTCCTGCCAGGTGCAGCGCTTCTTTGTTCAACGGCGCGGTAGCAATTGCAAAAACCTCACCGGCCATCGCCAGTTCGGTCGCGCGCTTGATACAACGGTAGGCCAAATCGCCCGCCTGCGCCTGCACTTCCCCGACACGTAGCCCTTCCGGGTCGGCCAGCGGTTCGTCGATAACGTTAATGGTGCCAGGGCTAAACTGTGCCTGTCCGGGATTATCAATGATTCGCAGCTCGGCGCGCGGAGTGATCTCCAGCGCCAGAACACGCCGTAGCGTCTGCGCGCAGCCCACCACCACAACGGGTGCGCCGTTCAGTTTTCCCTCCACCAGGGACTTAATAATAATTTCCGGGCCAATGCCTGCCGGGTCTCCCATCGTTACCGCAATGATGTTAGTCACTCATTTTCTCCTCAATAAAGTTCACAACCTCCAGCAGCGTAGTTTCCGTTCCGAATCCGCCTGCCTTGGTCATTACCGGCCGTTGCCAGCTACTACCCAGAAAATTGCCGTACGGCACGCACTGCGCCACGCGACCTGTAATATGAAATCCGCTGGCTCCCAGAGCCTGCGCGACGGCGATAGCCACATCACCGCCGGATAAATAGAGCGCTCCCGGCTGACTTTGCGCGATGGCCAGTTCGCTGACTCGCGCCAGATAAGCGCAAATACGCTCGCCGAGGGCGGTGCGATCGACCCCATGCCGTTGGCACAGGGCTTCAATCCCCTTTCGCGCCTCGCTATCGGGGCGAGTGGTAACCACACAATGATTGCTTTCGCTCAACACCGCGGCAATGCGCCGGGCATCTGCCGTTGCGTCACCGCCAAAGGCCATGGCGACATCAATTTCTACCCGTGTGATGCGAGGATGCTTCTCAAGGCATGCGACTTGCTGTTGAGCGATTTCACTCATCGAGCCAACGACCGCCAGCAGCGGCCTGTGCGGCGCGGTGGCCAGGCTTCGCGCCAGGGCGTCACACAGCCCGGCAGACCCCACCAGCAGCACCCTTTGCGTAGATTCCGCCACCGCCGCGATAATGGCGTCCAGTTGGGCGTTCTCTTCTGCATCCACGATCAGCACGCGCGGTTCATTAACAGTTTGCGCCAGCGCAGCCCCCAGCGTATCGACCGTCACCCGTGAACAGCGCGCATTGCTTTGCTGTGCCACCACGGTGGCGATATCAGCACTGCTAACCGGCGTTTTCGGGTCAGTTGCAAACTCAGTCTCATCAACCGGCAAGCCGTGCACATAGCACTTACCCTGCCGCGTCACCCGACCTGCCGTCGGGAAGGCAGGAGCCAGCACCGCGATCGGGCAATTGAGCGCCGTCATTGCTGCATCCAGTTCAGCGCCAAGATTCCCGCGCAGCGTGGAGTCGATTTTTTTGACTGTCCAGCGCGGCTGGAAACGCGGCAAAACCGCCTGTAGTAAATGTGTAACCCGCCGCGCCGCCTCTGCAGCGGACTGCGCACGGCTATCGCTATTAATGATCAGCGCCTGCGCTTCTCCCTGGTAGCTGCCGCTGAACGCCACTTCCGCCCGCATTCCCGTCTCCGCCAGGCTAACTCCTGCGTCATTGGCACCGGTAAAGTCATCTGCCAGCACCAGCACCTTGTTATCACCGCAGCCCATCGTTTTCCCTTTTCTCGCTGTCCGAAACTGTTTATGATTATATTCAATCACAATTGATTAAGTGTGAGCAAGTTCAAGTTATTAAACCGCCGTATAAATTATAACTTCACCCACAATGTGAGTGACCCGAATAACGGATGATTAAATTTAATCATTCATAAGACAGGAGAAAGGAAGTGGCAACCATTAACAGCACTCTGATTAGCGGCGCGGGCGCGTTTACTGCCCTGGTTCCGTTGCTGGCAGGTAAACAGCGCATTTTGCTGATCACCGACGCCAACGTCGGCAAACTTGACGCTGCACAGCAGATCCGCGCGATTCTGGAAGGCGAAGGACGTCAGGTACAGGTGATTGATGCGGTCCCTGCCGAGCCGAGCCAGCATGATATGGCGCAGATCCAGAACCTCGTTGGCGCAAGTCAGCCAGAATTAGTGGTCGGTATTGGCGGAGGTAGCGTCCTCGACGTGACCAAACTGCTCTCCGTTTTGCTGCATCCTTGCTCGCCGGGGCTGGACGCGCTGCTGGCAGGTGAAAAGCCGCAGCAAAAAGTGATGTCGCTGTTAATTCCTGCCACGGCGGGCACCGGCTCCGAAGCCACGCCGAACGCGATCCTGGCGATCCCGGAACAGAACACCAAGGTGGGGATTATCTCGCCGGTTTTGCTGCCGGACTATGTTGCCCTGCTGCCGGAGCTCACCACCAGCATGCCCGCGCATATCGCCTCTTCGACCGGCATTGACGCACTGTGCCACCTGATTGAGTGCTTTACGTCAACCGTCGCTAACCCGGTCAGCGATAACGCGGCGCTAATTGGCCTGCGCAAGCTGGTACGCAATATCGAGCTTTCGGTGACCGAGCCGCAGAATCTGACCGCGAAGCTGGAAATGCTGTGGGCCTCATATTATGGCGGCGTGGCCATTAACCATGCAGGCACGCATCTGGTCCACGCCCTCTCCTATCCGCTTGGCGGCAAATACCACCTGCCGCACGGCGTGGCTAACGCCATCCTGCTGGCACCTTGTATGAAGGTGGTGCGGCCGCATACGGTCGCGAAGTTTGCGCAAGTCTGGGATCTGATCCCCGATGCCGACCAGACACTCAGCGAGGAAGAGAAATCTCATGCGCTGGTTGAGTGGCTTGCCGCACTAGTAAAACGCCTGCAGCTACCGGATAACCTTGCCGCGCTGGGCGTACCGCAGGAGAGCATCGGCGAGCTGAGCGAAGCGGCGCTTAACGTCAAACGTTTAATGAATAACGCGCCGTGCAGCGTGAGCCAGGATCAGATCCAGGCGGTTTATCGCACCCTATTTCCAGAACAATAACACCAGGGAAGAAATGAGAATGAGCAATGCAATTGCCGGCGTACTGACCGCCATCGTGACCCCTTTTACCGCCGATGGCGCAGTGAATATTCCGGCGCTGAAGCAGCAGGTTCAACGTCAGCTCGCCGCGGGAAATGGTATTTTCTGTGGCGGTACCAACGGCGAGTTCTTTGTGCTCAATGAAGCGGAAAAAGTCGCCGTTGCCAAAGCCTGCGTTGAAGAAGTGGCCGGGCGCGCCCACGTGGTGGCGCATATTGGCGAAGTGTCGACTCGCGAGACTATTCGTTTAGGTAAACAGATTGAAAATCTCGGCGTCGATGCGGTCTCGGTGATCACGCCGTGGTTTGTGCCGCTGAAGCAGGATGAGCTTATCAGTCACTACACCGCCATCGCTGACGCCCTGAGCGTTCCGGTATTTCTCTACAACATTCCGGCGCGTACTGGCAACACCATCGAACCGCAGACCGCGCGCACGCTGGCAAAACACCCGAACATTATCGGCGTCAAAGATAGCGCTGGCAGCTACGAAAGTCTGAAGGGTTTCCTTGATGCGGTGCAGGATATTGCCGATTTCGACGTGCTGAACGGTCCTGACTCGCTGATTCACCAGGGCTTCGTTGACGGCTGTTCCGCCTGTATTTCCGGGCTGGCCAACGTCGCGCCGAAAGAGATCAACGCCATTTGGGCAAACTTTAAAGCGGGCGATGTTGACGGCTCTAGTCTGGCTCAGGAGTGCGTGACCGGACTACGTACCGATCTTTATAAAGTGGCGTTCTCCCCGGCAGCAGTGAAAAAAGCCTTGCAGCTGATGGGCCATGAGGTTGGCGACAGCCGCTATGCGGTCAGCTTTACGCCAGCGCAGTGTGAGCAAATTAAACAGGTTATTGCTAAATATATTTCCTGACGATAACAAAAATAATTCCGGTGCTGTTTTAAACGAAAAGCAGCACCGACAAGATTCAAGACTATATACCCTAAATAATTCGAGTTGCAGGACAAGGCACATGCAGTTTGAAGTATGACGGGTATCGTAGCGTATGGGATATTTTAAATGTTTATATGGATGCTTGACCCTGAAATATGGTTAACGCTGGTTACGCTCACCTTTCTGGAAATTATTCTCGGGGTCGATAATATTATTTTCCTCTCGCTGGTGGTGGCAAAACTTCCGCCGCATCAGCAAAATATTGCCCGTAAGTTGGGATTAAGTGGCGCGATGGTAATGCGCGTGTTATTGCTGGTGTCGATTGCCTGGCTTGCACACATTACGGTTCCGTTGTTTACCATTGCAAATTTTGTGGTGTCGGTGCGCACGATCATTTTATTTGTTGGCGGTTGTTTCCTTATTTACAAATCGCTGCAGGAGATCCGCGGCGAACTGATGCAGGAAGAGGAGTCACACGGCGGCAGCCATCGTCAGCTCTCACTGGCAGGCGCTATCGTGCAGATCATGCTGCTGGATATTGTCTTCAGTCTGGACTCTGCGATTACCGCTGTCGGTTTGTCACAACATATTTTCATCATGATTACCGCCGTGATTATTGCCGTGGGCATAATGATGTTCGCCGCTAAAACTATTGGTGATTTTGTCAATAATACGCCAACAATGAAAATGCTGTCATTAACCTTTTTGTTGCTGGTTGGCGCATTACTGGTTGCCGATAGCCTGGAAGTCCATATTGCGAAGGGATATCTCTATTTTGCTATTTTCTTCTCCCTGACCGTAGAAACATTAAATATCGTTCGCACAAAAAAAATCATTAAGGCTTCGCTGCAGGATGAAGCTTACGACTCATTACAGCTCAATAAATAAAACCCTACTGAATAATAATGGAGTATGAATATGTCTGTAGTAACCGCAATTCGTGACGGGATGATTTGTCAGCATGAACAAGATGCGCGTGTGGAAACCGCGATGCTGCCGTCATCTTGCCCGCAAAACCATGCAGCTAATCTGCTGCCGCTGCCGGACGGCTCGCTGATGTGCGTGTGGTTTGGCGGTACCCAGGAAGGCGTTGCCGATATCTCCGTATGGGGCTCGCGCCTGCTCCCCGAAAGCCGTCAGTGGAGCGATGCGGTGAAACTGTCCACTGACGCCAGCCGCTCCGAGCAGAACCCGGTGCTGTTTCTGGCCCCGGATAACGTGCTGTGGCTGCTGTGGACCGCGCAGATCTCTGGCAACCAGGACACCGCCATCGTGCGCTACCGCCAGTCGACCGACCTGGGCCAGACCTGGGGCGAGATTGCCACCCTGCTCGACAAACCCGGCACCTTTATTCGCCAGCCGATTACGGTGCTGGAGAACGGTAACTGGCTGCTGCCGGTGTTTTATTGCCGCACTCAGCCGGGGGAAAAATGGGTTGGCAACGATGATATCAGCGCCGTCAAAATTTCCTCCGACCAGGGCAAAACCTGGCGCGACGTCGACGTACCGCAAAGCCTCGGCTGCGTGCATATGAATATCACCGCCCTGCCAGGCGGCACGCTTGTCGCACTATTCCGCAGCCGCTGGGCCGACAATATCTACTACAGCCAGTCGGTAGATAATGGCGAAAGCTGGTCAGTACCGGAACCCACTGAACTGCCGAATAACAACTCCTCGATCCAGGTGACTACCCTTGCCAGCGGCGAACTGGCACTGGTGTTTAACCACATGAGCGCAGCCGGTGCCCTGGAACGTCGTGTGTCGCTTTACGATGAAATCGACGATGGCGATAACAGCCGCAAAGAGCCAGAAGTCATCAATGGTCGCACCGCTTTCTGGGGCGCACCGCGCGCGCCGATGACCGTAGCTATCTCTGCCGATGGCGGTAAAAGCTGGCCGTGGCAGCGTAACCTCGATGAAGGTGACGGCTACTGCATGACCAACAACTCGCTGGATAAACGTAACCGCGAGTTCTCCTACCCGAGCATTAAACAAGGCGCGGACGGTTCTCTGCACATTGCCTACACCTGGTTCCGCCAGGCGATTAAATACGTGCACGTTTCCCCGCAATGGGTGAAGGAGTCAGCCCGATGATCGTCGGAAATCTTGACACCCTGCCGCTGGCAGGGCTTCCCCCCGCGCTGTGGCAAATATTGTCGCACCCGGACGCTTCGCTACAGGCGCTAAGCGCCATGGAAGACGGACGCTGGCAACCGGAGGGTTGCGGCTGGTTTTGCAATATCGGCGAGGCGCATACCCAACCTGCCGCACAGCGCCACAGCGAATATCACCATCAATGGGCAGATATTCAGGTGATGCTGTCAGGCTGCGAGGTGATTAACGCGGGAATGCAGGCTGTCGCATGCGATGGCGATGAAGAGCGCAAACCGGATCTGTTTATCGCCCATGATTGCCAGCATCCGGTAACCATCACCCTGCACGCCGGTGATTTTGCGGTCTTCCTGCCCGGTGAACCCCATCAGGCGTTGTGCGCACCAGGCGCTCCGGCAACGGTGCGAAAAGCGGTCTTTAAGGTGCCGCGCGAGATGCTGGAAGGGTAAATAAGGAGATAAATAAAATGACAATGGAAATGATTCTGGCGCTGGGCATCCTGGTGCTGATGATAGTGCTTATCATGTCGGACAAGATGGCCTTTGGCGCACCACCGCTGCTCGCCTGTCTTTTACTGGTGGTGACCGGGCTCTCCAACGTTCAGCAAGCCTTTGCCGGTTTTGTGAACTCAAGTGTGATTATGATCGCCGGGTTTATGGTGGTAATGGCGGCGCTCCAGAAAACGCGCCTCATCGGCAACGTGAAATCCTCAATGGTGAGCCTGGTCAATAAAGGCAGCTACAAGAGCTATGCGCTGCTGCTGGTAATTGTGATGATTGGCGCAAGCCTGGCGGGTACCGGTTCAACCGGCTACTACGTGCTGATTCTGTCGCTGGTTTCAACAATCCCCTACAGTAAAAAGCTGCCGACCTCAAAGCTGATGATGCCGTTGGGTTTTGCGACCAACCATCCATTAATTCCGATTAACGTCGCACTGCTGTTTGGCGTCACCGCCACGGTGCTGCAAACCGCGGGAATCACCGAAGAGGTTTCGATGGTGAAATTCGCGCTGGTGAATCTGGTGATGTCGCTGGCGTTTCTGGCCTGGTGCCTGATCTCGTATCGTTTTTTACCCGATCACCCGATTGCCGATGCGTCTGAGGAAGCGATGTCGGTACGGGAAGAGGAAGCCGTCACCCTACCCGCGTGGAAAGAGTACTGCACCGTGGGGGCATTTGCCATCAGCGTTGTCGGTATGATGCTGATGAATCAGTTGGGTAATATCGCCTATGTGGTTCCGGGTCTTGCCGCCGCTTTTGTGATGATGATTAACGTCGTCGACTTCAAAGAGGTGTGCGATCATATGGGCGCGCCGGTTATTCTGATGATGGCGGGGGTTATCGGCGTCGCCGATGCGCTGGCCGGCACCGGCTTTACGGCGATGGTGGGTGATGCGGTAGCTGGCGTTCTCGGCGCTAACGTTTCGCCGTTCCTGTTTATTTTTATCTTTGCGCTGCTGACCAGTACATGTTCCACATTTACCGGCTCCAACATGGGTTCAGTGTATATCTTCGCGCCCATTGCTATCGCCGCCTGTACCAGCCTCGGCCTCAACCCGACCGCTGCCGCCATCGCGGTAGTCATTTCGGGCTGGAACGGCGGCTATATGCCAATTGACGGTATGCCGGCGATGATACTGGGAATGGGAAAATATAAGCTGCCGGAGTTCTGGATATTCTCCGTGCCGATGTACTTAATTCGTATTCTGGCATTGTGCATCGGCGCTATCGTGATATTTCCGATGTAATTATCAAATAAGAGCAGTTGTCGTATGACCCGCTAGTGGCTCTGGTTTTTCGTTGAGTACGCAGCACACTTTTGCCCGTACCCCCTACGGACACGGGATCGGCATAATTTTTTGCCGATCCCACATTATTTCCATTATCCGTATTCGCTTATACCCTAAATAATTCGAGGTGCAGGACAAGGCACTCGTGCCTTGAACAGCGCTTGCGACGGCCCGTCAGGGCCAGGCACATGGATGTGCCGAGTAATCCGCAGCCAACACATCTGCAGCTTGAAGTATGACGGATATATTTAGCGCAGCGCTATCGTACCGATTAAATAGGTTGTCGCCTGGCCGCCAATCAGCACCCGGTCGCCCTGCCACTGGCAGCGTAGATCGCCACCGCGAGCGGATACTTGCCGCGCCTGCATCTCCGTTTTACCGAGCTTCTCGCCCCAATACGGGATCAACATGCTATGGGTCGAGCCGGTCACCGGGTCTTCCCACAGCGACTCTCCCGGGCAAAAGAAACGGCTGACAAAATCATACTCATCATCTGCTGCGCTAATACAAATCATTTTCCCCAGGCGCTGAAGCTGGTGCATATCCGGCTGTACCGCTTCTACCTGCTGACGATCGCGTAAGATCACCAGGTAATCGCGAGCCACGCGTACTTCCTGCACTTCGCTTAGCCCCAGACCGGCAAGCAGGTCCGCTGGTGGCTGTTCGACGACCGTCGTCGCCCATGCCGGAAAATCCAGCGTCAGCCAGTCGCCGCTGCGCGTCACGCGGAGCTCGCCAACAAAACGGGTACTAAAGACAATCGTTGATGACGGATGGTCGAGGTACTCAAAGATGACGTGCGAAGCCGCCAGCGTCGCGTGACCGCAAAGGTTGATTTCATACTGGGTGGTAAACCAACGCAGCTCATATCCTTCATCAGTACGGACAAAAAACGCGGTTTCCGACTGATTGTGCTGCTGCGCCATTTTCAACAACGTTTCGTCCGGCAACCATTCGGTGAGCGGGCAAACTGCCGCCGCATTGCCGCCAAAGTTATGGTCACTGAACGCATCGACCAGATAAAAGTTAATTTCCTGCATTATTCTGCCCTTTCATTTTTTTTACTTATCGATAACATGACATAAATGCAGTAAATGCACACGTTCTATAGAGAAATTAATCTGTTAGCGCCTTTTACCCGACCAAAACAAAAATGAGACGCACGTCACAAAATGATTGTATTTTCAGCAGCAATCGTTTTAAGATCGTGCCACTTCTTTCCTCTTAGTAACCAGCCCTGAACTTATGATTACAGACACGGTTTCACGCAAGGTCGCGTGGCTTCGCGTAGTCACGCTTGCGATTGCGGCATTTATCTTTAATACCACCGAATTTGCGCCCGTGGGCCTGCTGTCGGATATCGCCGACAGTTTTGGCATGGAAACGGCACAGGTTGGGATCATGCTGACCATCTACGCCTGGGTCGTCGGCCTGATGTCGCTGCCCTTTATGCTGTTGACCAGCAAGATGGAGCGCCGTCGTCTGCTGGTTGGCCTGTTTATTCTGTTTATTGCCAGCCACGTGCTGTCGTTTCTGGCATGGAACTTTAACGTTCTGGTCATCAGCCGTATCGGCATCGCATTCGCCCATGCAGTGTTCTGGTCAATCACCTCGGCGCTGGCTATTCGTATGGCTCCCGCAGGCAAACGCGCTCAGGCTTTGAGCCTGATTGCCACTGGTACCGCGCTGGCGATGGTCTTTGGTATCCCGATTGGGCGCATCGTCGGGCAATACTTTGGCTGGCGTACTACCTTCCTGGTCATTGGTGTGGGCGCGCTGATAACCATGGCTTGCCTGATTAAACTGCTGCCAAAACTGCCGAGCGAGCATTCTGGTTCGTTAAAAAGCCTGCCGGTATTGTTCCGTCGCCCGGCGCTGCTCAGCATTTATTTACTGACGGTGATTGTGGTGACCGCGCACTACACCGCCTACAGCTATATTGAACCGTTTATTCAGACGGTCGCCGGTTTAAGCGGTAACTTTGCCACCGTGCTGCTGCTGACCCTGGGCGGCGCGGGCATTGTCGGCAGTATCCTGTTTGGTAAGCTCGGCAACCGCCATGCATCCGGCTTGATTAACGCCGCAATTGGCCTGCTGCTGGCGTGTCTGCTCCTGCTGTTGCCCGCATCGCATAACGCCAATCACCTGATGCTGCTCAGCGTCTTCTGGGGCGTGGCAATCATGATTATCGGCCTTGGAATGCAGGTGAAAGTGCTGGCGCTGGCACCGGATGCCACCGACGTGGCAATGTCGCTGTTCTCGGGGATCTTTAATATCGGGATCGGCGCGGGCGCGCTGGTCGGCAGCCAGGTCAGTACCCATCTGTCGATGGCGTCGATTGGTTACGTCGGCGCTATCCCAGCCCTCGTGGCGCTGGTGTGGGCGGTGATGATTTTCCGCCGCTGGCCGGTCTCACTGGAAGATCAGCAGCCACATCACTCCTGATAGCGCAGATTAAAAAAAGCCTGCCGATTGGAAGATCGGCAGGCTTTTTTATGTTTCCATTCTGTCCATGCAAAAAACAATCAGGCGTGATAAGTGGAGACAATCTCCAGCACACCATTGATAATAAACTGCACGCCCATACAGACCAACAGGAAGCCCATCAGGCGGGAGATAGCCTCGATGCCGCCCTTACCCACCAGACGCATAATCGCCCCGGAGCTGCGCAGGCAGCCCCACAGGATGAGTCCGACCAGCGCAAACGTCACCGGCGGAGCCACCATCACCACCCAATCAGGAAAGTTAGCGCCGTGCTTTACCGTCGACGCAGAGCTGATAATCATCGCAATGGTCCCCGGACCTGCGGTACTTGGCATCGCCAGCGGGACAAAAGCAATATTGGCCGTCGGTTCGTCTTCCAGCTCTTCTGATTTCAGTTTGGCTTCCATCGAATGATGCGCTTTCTGCTGCGGGAACAGCATGCGGAAACCGATAAAGGCGACGATCAGCCCCCCGGCAATACGCAGCCCAGGAATCGATATACCGAAGGTGTTCATCACCACCTGTCCGGCATACCATGCAACCATCAGAATAGCGAACACGTAGACTGAAGCCATCAGCGATTGACGGTTACGCTCGGCATTGTTCATATTCCCGGCAAGGCCAAGGAATAGCGCCACGGTGGTCAGCGGGTTTGCCAGCGGAAGGATCACGACCAGCCCCAGGCCTATCGCTTTAAAGAGATCCATCATAGAAAATTAAGGTCCTGTAAGTGTTGGATTATCAAAAAATGACGCGCTCTGAGTATATCGTTTGCCGTCAGGTTGTTGCCAGTTTCCAGCAGAACGCATTCGTCATTCAGTAAAATCATAAGACAGCAATGTGAAATAGAGTGACCTGAGTCACAACGATTCGTTTTAGCAAATCGTGGCATCGGCCAATCAATCAGTTTGACTTATATTTGCCTAGGCAATAATATCCCCAGCAACTAAATCATTGCCTGGGCAACCATTGTGAAAAGTACGAGCGACCTGTTTAACGAAATGATCCCTCTTGGCCGCTTGATCCAAATGGTTAACCAGCAGAAAGATCGCCTGCTCAACGACTACCTCTCACCGATGGATATTACGTCCACCCAGTTTCGGGTGCTCTGTTCCATTCGTTGCGAAGTGTGTATTACCCCCGTTGAGCTGAAAACCGTGCTCTCGGTCGACCCAGGCGCAATGACGCGCATGCTCGACCGTCTGGTCTGTAAAGGCTGGATTGAACGGTTACCCAACCCCACTGACAAACGCGGCGTACTGGTGCAGCTAACAGCAGACGGCGCAGCCCTTTGTGAGCATTGTCATCAGGTTGTGGGTCAGAAATTGCACCAGGAACTAACAAAAAATCTGTCGGCGGATGAAGTGGTCACTCTTGAGTATTTGCTCAAAAAAGTTCTGCCGTAATAAGAAGAGGTAAGATGATGTCCAGACGCAATAACGACGCCATCACTATCCATAGTATTTTGTCGTGGATTGAGGATAACCTGGAATCGCCCCTGTCGCTGGAGAAGGTTTCAGAGCGCTCAGGTTACTCCAAGTGGCACCTGCAAAGAATGTTTAAGAAAGAGACTGGTCACTCGCTGGGCCAGTATATTCGCAGCCGTAAGCTGACTGAAATTGCGCAGAAGCTCAAGCAAAGCAACGAGCCGATTCTATATCTGGCCGAGCGTTATGGCTTTGAATCGCAGCAAACGCTGACGCGGACTTTCAAAAACTATTTCGATGTGCCGCCGCACCAGTATCGCATTACCAACGTACCGGGCGAGTCACGCTACCTGCTCCCACTAAATAACTGTTGTTAACCGCCTGCAAAAAGACGTATTGAGGAAATCATGAAATTATTCGCTTCCGCCGCCATCGTGCTATTGGCACTGGTCTCCAGCCAGAGTTTCGCGGAGCAAACCACCACTCCGGTTCGTCACAACAATCGGGATGCGATGATTATTCCTTCCGAACATAATGATTCGCCGTTTGATTTCAATCACATGGCTTCTGGCAGTGATAAATCAGATGAATTAGGCGTGCCGTATTACAACCAGCAAGGCCTGTAAAATCCCTTTTAGCCCCGGCAACGGGGCTTTTTTTTTATCCTCGCGCCATGCCCGGACGCACGATCCGCAGGCCAAATACGTTGATATACAGCCCGGCCATAATTAGCACCGCACCCAGCAGTTGCAGGTGGTTTAGCGTTTCGCCAAGCAGCAGCGCGGCGCTGGCCATCCCGATCACTGGCACCAGCAGCGACAGCGGCGCCACGCGCCAGGTTTCATAGCGTCCGAGTAGCGAACCCCAGACCCCATAGCCAACAATGGTGGCGATAAACGCCAGATACAGCAGCGATAGGATCGTCAGCAGATCGATGTGCAGCAGACTTGCCGCCATCACCTGAGGGCCGTCGAGGAGCCACGATGCCAGCATAAACGGCAGCACCGGGATCAGCGCGCTCCACACCACCAGCGACATAATCGGCGGTCTGCTCTCGTGCGACATGATTTTCTTGTTGAAAATATTGCCGCAGGCCCAGCTCAGCGCCGCCGCCAGCGTCAGCATAAAACCCACCAACGGCACATGCTGGCCGCCAAGACTGGCTTCCACCAGCACCAGCACACCAAAAATCGCCAGTGCGATCCCCGCTACCTGTTTGCCCTGCAACCGTTCACCGAAGACAAATGCCCCGAGAATAATGGTGAAGAAAGCCTGAGCTTGCAGCACCAGCGATGCCAGCCCGGCAGGCATGCCGAGATTAATAGCGCAAAACAGGAAGGCAAACTGACCGAAGCTTATCGTCAGGCCATAGCCCAGCAGCAGGCGCAGCGGAATTTTCGGCCGGGCGACAAACAGCAAGGCAGGGAACGCCACCAATAAAAAACGCAGTCCGGCCAGCATCAGCGGCGGCATGTTATGCAGCCCCATCTTAATCACCACGAAATTCAGCCCCCATACCACGACCACCAGCAATGCCAGCAGCCCGTCTTTACGCGTCATACCCTGCCTCGGTTGTTATTGGAATTTTGTGAACAAAATCAACATACCGAATAATTCACCCGACGCATAGATCATTATTTTCGGTAGGGCATTTGTCTTCTTTTCATCACCGATGGGAACTATACAAGCCTCAGTTAGCGTGCTATTTGTGATCGGGACAACAAAAATAACATCACATCAGGCAAGGAAAAAATGATACCGACACTCAGGCGCTCAACTGCGGCGCTGCTGGCTTCGTCGTTGCTGTTAACTATTGGTCGTGGCGCAACGTTACCTTTTATGACTATCTACCTCACCCGCCAGTACCAACTGGAGGTAGATAAAATCGGCTATGCGCTGTCAACTGCATTGATCGTCGGCGTGTTGTTCAGTATGGGGTTTGGTATCCTGGCCGATAAGTTCGACAAAAAACGTTATATGACCATCGCCGTACTGGCGTTTATTGGCGGCTTTGTGGCGATCCCATTGGTTAATAGCGTGGCGCTGGTGGTGTTCTTCTTCGCGCTGATTAACTGCGCTTATTCCGTGTTCTCGACCGTGTTAAAAGCCTGGTTCGCCGACGTGCTGTCGCCGGAAAAGAAGGCGCAGATTTTTTCGCTCAACTATACCTTTCTCAATATTGGCTGGACCGTCGGGCCACCCATCGGCACCCTGTTAGTGATGCACAGCATCAATCTGCCGTTCTGGCTGGCGGCGGGCTGCGCGGCGCTGCCGCTGGTATTTATTCAGCTGTTCGTCCAGCGCACCAGCGCCGCGATTGCTGAGGATAATGCGGTCCAGTGGTCGCCTTCGGTGCTGCTGCGCGATCGCGCGCTACTGTGGTTTACGCTCTCCGGCCTGCTGGCGTCATTTGTCGGCGGCTCTTTCGCTTCCTGTATTTCCCAGTATGTGCTGGTGGTAGCGGACAGCGATTTTGCTGAAAAAGTGGTTGCCGTGGTACTGCCGGTCAACGCCGCCGTCGTGGTGGCGCTGCAGTACGCGGTCGGCCGTCGCCTCACCGCGCGTAATATTCGCCCGCTGATGACCTTTGGTACGGTCTGTTTTGTGCTCGGACTGGGCGGTTTTGTTATTTCCGATAATAGCCTGCTGCTGTGGGGCCTCTCTGCCGCCGTCTTTACGCTCGGTGAAGTGATCTACGCGCCGGGTGAATATATGCTGATCGATAACATTGCTCCGCCGGGCATGAAGGCCAGCTACTTTTCCGCCCAGTCGCTGGGCTGGCTGGGAGCGGCTTTTAACCCGATGCTGACCGGGACAATTCTGACCCATCTGCCGCACTGGTCGCTGTTTGCAATATTGATGCTCGCTATTATTGCCGCCTGGCTGATGATTTTCCGCGGCATGAACGTGCGCCCGTGGAACGGAAATGCGGTCGCCAGCGCGTAAACCCAGGCACTGCGCGGCTGTCAGGTTGCTGTCGTGTCTCTGTCGGGTTCCGATCGTGGTGCCCGACAACCTTATAGATAACACTCCGTCTCAGGTTTTCACCCGGAGATAGAAATGATGAACAGCAATAATCAGGTTAAACAATTGCGTTTGCAGCGCGCCTGGTCACAAGAGCAGCTTGCCGAACTTACCGGGCTCAGCGTGCGGACCATTCAGCGTATTGAGAACGGCGATCGTCCAGGTCTGGAAACGCTGAGCGCTCTCGCGGCGGTATTTGAAGTGAACGTCGCCGAGATTAGCGGCGATTCATCTGCAGGGCATGAAGAGTCGCTGGATTTACGTATTGAAGAAGCTAAAGAGCGCGTTGAGCGCGAGAGTCGGTTTTATCGATCGCTGACAGTGGCGGTGGTGGTCTGCGCTCTGCTGGCGGTGTTGAACTGGCTCACCGGTTCCGAGAGTTACTGGTCCGCATGGGTGGCGATTATCTGGGGGGCGCTGCTGGCGGTAAAAGGGTTGCGCTTGTTTGTGTTTGGCGAATGGATTAGGAACTGGCGGCAGGCGCGCTTGCAGCGGCTGTTGCGCAAGTAGCCTTTTGAACGACTCTGCGCGCTTTCCCGGGGGCGGCGCTTAGCGCGCCCTGCCCGGGCTACGGGTCCGTGCGATGTGAAAGTTTGTCGCCCGGACAGATGCGCGGCATCGCCTCCGGGAAATTCGCCCATCCTCTGCGTGCTTGCCCGGGGGCTGTGCTTAGCGCGCCTTGCCCGGACTACAGGTCCGTGCGGTTTGGTATTCGGGAATGGCTAGATGGTGACCATTCCGCGCACGCCTTCGGCTTCCATATCGCTGCCGTTACCCTGCTGAATAATGGCCCCACGCGACATCACCAGGTAGCGGTCCGCCAGTCCGGCGGCGAAATCATAGAACTGCTCAACCAACAGGATCGCCATATCGCCGCGATTCGCTAGCTGGCGGATAACCTCGCCGATCTCCTTAATCACCGATGGCTGAATACCTTCCGTCGGCTCATCAAGGATCAACAACTGCGGTCGGCTGGCCAGCGCGCGACCAATGGCTAACTGCTGCTGTTGACCGCCAGAAAGATCCCCTCCGCGCCGCTGCTTCATGGTTTTCAGTACCGGAAACAGCTGATAAATCTCTTCCGGTACCGTCCGCGCGTCGCGAGCGGGAAAGCGCGATAGCCCCATCAGCAAATTCTCTTCTACCGTCAGGCGCGGAAAAATCTCGCGCCCTTGCGGAACGTAAGCGATCCCGGACTGCACTCGCTGATGCGGTTTGCGCTGGGTGATATTTTTCTCCTGCCACAGCACTTCGCCGCTACGCGCCGGAATAAGCCCCATCAGGCACTTCAGCAAGGTGGTTTTTCCCACTCCGTTGCGCCCGAGAAGGCAGGTTATCTCTCCCTGACGAGCGGCAAAATCCACACCGCGCAGAATATGGCTGCCGCCATAGTATTGATGTAGCTGATTAACCTGTAACATCTGCGCTCCTTAGCGTCCGAGATAAACTTCTATCACCTGTTCGTTGGCCTGCACTTCGCGCAGCGACCCTTCCGCCAGTACCTGCCCCTGATGGAGCACCGTCACCCGGTCGGCGATGGTCTCGACAAACCCCATATCATGCTCGACAACCATCAGCGAATGCTGCCCGGCCAGGGTGCGAAACAGCTCAGCGGTATACTCCGTTTCAGCGTCGGTCATCCCGGCTGCGGGTTCGTCCAGCAGCAGCAGGTGCGGCTCCTGCACCAGCAGCATACCGATCTCAAGAAACTGCTTTTGCCCATGGGACAGCAGCCCAGCAGGTCGGGAACGTTCGCCCTCCAGCCGCAGCAGGCGTAAGGTTTCGCTGATTCGATCGGTCTGCTCGCTGTTCAGGCGCGCCCGCAAACTGGCCCACACCGACTTATCGCCCTTCATCGCCAGTTCGAGGTTTTCCGCGACCGTCAGTGCCTCAAACACCGTCGGTTTCTGAAATTTGCGCCCAATACCCTGACGGGCGATGGCGATGGGATCGAGGGTCATTAAATCTACCGACTGATCGTAAAGCGCCCTGCCGCTCTGCGGGCGGGTTTTACCGGTGATCACGTCCATTAACGTGGTTTTCCCGGCACCGTTAGGGCCAATTACGCAGCGCAGTTCACCCACGCCAATTTGCAGCGACAGATTAGTCAGCGCCTGAAAACCATCAAAGTTGACGTTAATCTCTTCCAGTTGCAAAACCGGGTCGGTTTGCTCACGGAATCTGTCCGTCGGCAATTGACGGGTAAAAAGTCCTTCGTCCGGTTGCATCAGCGGTCTCCTTTACGCAGCAGGCCAATCACTCCGCGCGGTAAAAATAGGGTCACGATAATAAAAATCAGCCCAAGAAAGAGCTGCCAGTATTCCGGCATCGCCACGGTAAAGTAGCTTTTCGCGCCGTTGACCAGCCCTGCACCGAGTACCGGACCAATTAAGGTCCCGCGGCCCCCCAGCGCCACCCAAATCGCCGCTTCAATAGAGTTGGTTGGCGACATTTCGCTGGGGTTGATGATCCCAACCTGCGGCACGTATAACGCGCCCGCCAGGCCACACAGCACCGCGGAAAGCGTCCAGACCAATAGCTTAAATCCGCGCGGGTCGTAGCCGCAGAACATCAGGCGGTTTTCGGCGTCGCGCACCGCCGTCAGCACGCGGCCAAATTTGCTTTGCGCCAGCAAATAGCCAATCCACAGGGTGAGCAACAGTAGCAGTACCGTCGCCATAAACAGCGCCGCCCGGGTGCTGATAGCGGTGACGGGGAAACCGAGTAGCGTGGTAAAGCCGGTAAAACCGTTATTACCGCCAAAACCGGTTTCGTTACGGAAAAACAGCAGCATCCCGGCGTAGGTCAGCGCCTGGGTCATGATCGAAAAATAGACCCCTTTGATTTTTGAGCGGAAGGCAAACCAGCCGAAAACCAGCGCCAGTAGTCCGGGCACCAGCACCACCAGCAGCATCGCCCAGGCAAAATGCTGGGTGCCCCACCAGAACCACGGTAGCTCGCTCCATGACAGAAACGACATAAAAGCCGGTAGTCCATCGCCTGCCGCCTGACGCATCAGGTACATGCCCATGGCATAGCCCCCGAGGGCAAAAAAGATCCCATGGCCGAGGGAGAGCATTCCGGCGTAGCCCCAGACTAAATCCAGCGCCACGGCGACAATCGCGTAGCAGAGGATTTTACCGGTGAGCGTCAGCAGCCAGGTGGAAACCGCCAGCGGATGTGTGGCGGGCAATAACGCCAGAAACGGCATACTCAGCAGGCCCAGCAATAACAGAACACCGAGCCACTGCAGCGGACGCGGCGCTTTGCGCGCCAGCGTTAAGGTAATGGGTTGGCTCATCAGTCAATAACCCTCCCTTTGAGAGCGAACAGTCCCTGCGGACGTTTCTGAATAAACAGGATAATCATCACCAGGATCAGGATTTTGCCCAGCACCGCGCCCATCTGCGGTTCGAGGATTTTGTTAAAGATCCCAAGGCCAAACGCCGCCGCCACGCTCCCGGCCAGCTGTCCGACGCCGCCGAGCACCACCACAAGGAACGAATCGATAATATAGCCCTGACCGAGTTCCGGCCCGACGTTGCCGAGCTGCGACAGCGCCACGCCGCCCAGTCCGGCAATGCCGGAGCCAAGACCAAACGCCAGCATATCCACGCGTCCGGTAGGCACCCCGCAGCAGGCCGCCATCGCGCGATTTTGCGTCACCGCACGCACGTTCATCCCCAATCGCGTTTTATTCAACGTCAGCCAGGTGAACAGCAGCACCAGCAGCACGAAAGCCAGTACCGCCAGCCGGTTCCACGGCAGGATAAGGTTTGGTAAAACCTGCACGCCGCCGGAAAGCCACGCCGGGTTAGCCACTTCGACGTTCTGCGCGCCAAATAGCATCCGCACCAGTTGGATCAGCATCAGGCTGATACCCCAGGTGGCAAGCAGCGTCTCCAGCGGGCGTCCGTAAAGATGGCGGATAACGGTACGCTCGAGCACCATGCCAATGCCGCCAGTCACCATAAACGCGACCGGCAGCGCAATCAGCGGATAAAAAGCCAGCCACTGCGGAGCCAGCTGCGCCAGCGCCTGTTGAACCAGCCAGCAGCTGTAAGCGCCAATCATCAGCATCTCCCCGTGAGCCATATTGATGACCCCCAGCAGACCATAGGTGATCGCCAGACCAAGTGCGGCAAGCAGTAAAACAGAGCCCAACGACAGCCCCATAAACGCCTGACCAAGAAGATCGCCCAGCAGCAGGCGATGCTGGATTTTGCTCAGGCTCTCCTGCGCCGCCGCGCGAATCGCCGGGTTGGGTTCATGTTGTGGGTCGGTCAGAGGCGTCAGTAGTGCCTGGGTTTCCGGATCGCCAGAATGACCGAGCAGTTCAATAGCCGCCAGCCGCTGCGCGGACTGCGGGCTGGCAAGCTGCAGGCGAGCAAGCGCAATTTCCAGCTGCGATTTTATCGTGCTGTCGCTTTCCACCGTCAGACGCTGCTGTAAAAGACCCGCCATCTCTGGCGTCGCTTCGCGCTGAAGCGTTTTTACCGCCGCGTCCCTTTCCGTGACGTTGTCACTTACCAGCAAATGGGTAGCCAGCGCCCCTGCCACCAGATTACGCAGGCGGTTGGTCAGGCGTACGGGTTTTGTTGTACCGTCAGGAGTTGAGGCCGCGCCCAACGCAAGCAGGTTTTCGCCCTGCTTGATGAAAGCGTGACCGCTATTATCTGATTGTAATGTTTCACTTTTCAGCGCCCGTAGCAGCGGTAAACGTGGTGCTTGCGGTGCGGCGGCCCACTGTTCAAGCAGTTGGGCCTGCTGGCTACGGTTGGCGGCTACGAAATCGTCGGCGTCCGCTGCCTGCGCTCGCCACGGTATCAATACCATCAGCAGCGCGAAGTAACTCATGAGGCGCAATGCGTTCATGGTCGTTCTCCTTTCTCGGGAAATCCGGGATCCGGGCCCGGACGACAGAATCCATCACCCCGGCGCTGTGCCGGGGTTTAACGCTTAGTTGCTGGCGCTTTTTATCGGGTGATCGGGCTTCTTATCGTTACCGGCGATCCACGGACTCCACGGCTGAGCGCGTACCGGCTCTTCGGTCTGCCAGACCACGTTAAACTGACCGTTGCTTTCAATTTCGCCAATCATCACCGGCTTGTGCAGATGGTGGTTGGTGGCGTCCATGGTCAACGTAAAGCCTGACGGCGCTTTGAAGGTCTGACCGGCCATCGCCTCGCGTACCTTGTCCACGTCGGTGGTGCCCGCTTTGGTCACCGCCTGCGCCCACATATGCAGGCCAACCCAGGTCGCTTCCATCGGGTCGTTGGTCACCACGGTGTCGGCATTCGGCAGCTTGTGCGCTTTGGCGTAAGCACGATAATCGGCAACGAACTGTTGGTTGGTTGGGTTATCCACGGATTCGAAGTAGTTCCACGCCGCGAGGTTGCCCACCAGCGGTTTAGTGTCAATGCCGCGCAGCTCTTCCTCGCCGACGGAGAACGCCACTACCGGCACATCGGTCGCTTTCAGCCCCTGGTTAGCCAGCTCTTTATAGAACGGGACGTTGGAATCGCCATTGATGGTGGAGACCACTGCCGTTTTGCCGCCAGCGGAGAATTTCTTAATGTTGGCGACGATAGTCTGGTAATCGCTATAGCCGAATGGGGTGTAGACCTCTTCGATATCTTTATCCTGAATACCTTTGGCGTGCAGGAAGGCGCGGAGAATTTTGTTGGTGGTGCGCGGATAGACATAGTCGGTGCCAAGCAGGAAGAAGCGTTTCGCCCCACCGCCGTCTTCGCTCAGCAGATATTCCACCGCCGGGATCGCTTGTTGGTTTGGCGCCGCGCCGGTGTAGAAGACGTTTGGCGACATCTCTTCGCCTTCATACTGCACCGGGTAGAACAGCAGGCCGTTCAGCTCTTCGAATACCGGCAGAACCGATTTACGCGATACTGAGGTCCAGCAACCGAACACCGCAGCGACCTTATCCTGCGTCAGCAGCTGACGCGCTTTTTCAGCAAATAACGGCCAGTTTGACGCAGGATCCACCACCACCGGCTCCAGCTTTTTCCCTAGCACGCCGCCTTTGGCATTGATGTCATCGATAGCCATCAGGGCGACATCTTTTAGCGGAGTTTCGGAAATCGCCATCGTCCCGGAGAGCGAATGCATAATCCCGACTTTAATGGTGTCGGCGGCATAAACCTGGAAAGAGATGCCCATGCTGATCACAGAGGCGGAGAGTGCAAAAGCTTTTAATAATGTTCGACGCTGCATGTGTTTCACTCCTGAATAGCGCAAAAACAAAAAATGAATTAACGACTAACAGGAAGTGATAAGGCAAAAACGGTGCCAGGTTGTTCAGTGGCCTTAAAGCGCGGCGGGAGGCGTGGGGAGAGGAAAATAATGGGCAGCGCTGCCTCAAAATAGTGCAGCGCTGCGCTAAGAAGAGAAATTACCAAACCTGTTCGGCGATATTAGTAACCAGACGGACTTTGTCCCACTGCTGAGCCTCAGTCAGGGAATTCCCCTCTTCGGTGGAAGCAAAACCGCACTGTGGACTGAGGCAAATCTGTGCCAGCGGGACGAATTGCGCCGCTTCCTGTAAGCGTGCTTTCACGCCCTCCGGGTTTTCAAGTTCACCGTTTTTGGTGGTGATCAGCCCCAGTACGACCTGCTGATGACCGGGACGAATAAAGCGCAGCGGCGCGAAATCACCGGATCGGTCGTTATCGTATTCAAGGAAAAAGGCATCGATATTGACGCCGCCAAATAGCACTTCCGCCACCGGCTCGTAGCCGCCTTCGGAGATCCACGTCGAGCGGAAGTTACCGCGACACACGTGCAGCCCGATAGTCAGATCCTCCGGCTTTCCTTCCAGGGCCTTATTCAGGACACGAGCGTAGGTGCGCGCCAGTTCGTCCGGGTCTTCACCGCGATCGCGAACCTGTTGACGCTGTTCATCAGAGCACAGATAGGCCCAGACGGTATCATCCAACTGCAAATAGCGGCAGCCCGCATCGTAGAAGGCGCGGATCGCATCGCGCCAGGTGGTTGCCAGGTCATCAAAATAGTCGGCAAGGTCCGGGTAGACGGTGGCGTCGATATCTTTGCGCCCACCGCGGAAATGCAGCACGCTCGGGCTGGGAATGGTCATCTTCGGCTGCGCGTTTCCACTGATGCTTTTCAGGTAACGGAAATCTTCCAGCATCGGATGATCGCCAAAGGCCAGTTTGCCTGTGACGCGAACCCCGTGCGCTTTAGTCTGTACACCGTTGAACTGGATGCCTTTTTCAGAATCGTAGCGCTCAACGCCCTGTAAGCCATCGAAGAAATCAAAGTGCCACCACGCGCGACGGAACTCACCGTCGGTCACCACATGCAGTCCGCACTCGCACTGCTGTTGCACCAGATGGCGAATGGCCTCATTTTCAACCTGACGCAGTTGCTGCGCATCAATGGTGCCAGCGCTGAGCTGCTGACGGGCCTGTTTAATGGCGTCCGGGCGTAAAAAGCTGCCGACGATATCTGCGCGGAACGGGGCCTGATGACGTTGCATGGTGTCTCCTTAGCAGCGGGCAAGGTTAGTTGCCCACCGTGATAGTTCACTATTTGAATTTATAGACTTCTGGATGGCTATATGTCCAGATACTGTCATGCAGACCGTTCAGCCGCAAACGAGAATATTTCATGGCACATGAAATATATTCATTTTGCGAACGGCAATCCTTCATCTTCCCAGCCGGTCAGGCCGCCGAGCATCATTTTGACTGGACGCCCCAGTAATGCCAGCTTCATCGCGGCAACGTCTGCCCCGTTGCAGTGCGGCCCGGCGCAGTACACAACAAACAACGTCTCCTCAGGCCACTGTGCCATTCTCTCTTCATCTATCTGCCGGTGCGGTAAATGCAGCGCGCCGGGAAGATGACGGCGAGCAAATGTTTCCTCGCTGCCGACAACGTGCAAGAGAACAAAGTCGGGACCGCCGTCACGTATCGCGCTATACACATCGGCGCAGTCGGTTTCAAGACTGAGCTTATGACGAAACCAGGCAGCGGCATCTGTAGAACTGGCAGGGGCAATTGCGGTTACAACACTCATGGCATCTTCTCCTTGTCTGTGATACCACTACTTTAATTAACCTCCAGCACGACATCTGCCGCTCACCATGACTGAAAACGTTGAAATCATGACAACCTCATCCGTGACGTTGTCACGCCACCAGGTAGTTGTCCTCGCCTATGACGGGTTATGTACCTTTGAATTTGGCGTCGCGGTAGAAATCTTCGGCCTGTCTCGCCCGGAGATGGGCGAACGTTGGTATCAATTTGCCGTGGCTGCCGTCGATGAAGGCCAACTGCGGGCAACCGGCGGAATCCGTCTGATGACCGATGGCGGCATGGAGTTGTTAAATGAAGCAGATACCATCGTGGTGCCCGGCTGGCGCGGTATCGACGCCCCCGTTCCGCCGGCACTGTGCGAAGCACTGGTCACGGCACATAAACGAGGCTGTCGGATCATTTCTATTTGCTCCGGAGTCTTTGTTCTGGCCGCCGCCGGGTTGCTTAACGGACGCCAGGCAACAACCCACTGGCGCTATACCGAGCAGCTCCGCGCACGATTTCCGCTGGTTGAGGTGATCGACGATGTGCTGTACGTCGGCGCAGAGGGAGTGATGACGTCCGCAGGAAGCGCTGCGGGCATCGATCTGTGTTTACATCTAGTACGGGAGGATTTTGGTGTCGAAGCGGCGAATACCGTCGCGCGGCGTTTAGTGGTTTCCCCTCATCGCGACGGCGGCCAGGCGCAACAGATTGTGCGCCCGGTAGCCAAAGCGCGCGAGAGCCAGCGGCTGGGACAACTATTCGATTTTCTGCATCAGAATCTCGCCGCCAGCCACACCGTTGCCTCGTTGGCAGAAAAAGCCGGTATGGGGCCGCGCACATTTTTGCGTCGTTTTGAAGACGCCACCGGCAAAACCCCTGCCCGCTGGCTGCTTGATGAGCGCCTGAAGCGCGCTACGCAGCATTTGACTCACAGCCGACTGAGCGTTGAGCAGATTGCCGAGCTTTGCGGTTTTTCCAATGCCAGCACCCTGCGCCACCATTTCCGCCAACAGTTTGCGCTTAGCCCGTTGCAGTACAGGAAGAAGTCACTCGCTGACAGGAAAGTGGTGTAACCCTTCCTCAGAAATAGTCACTCCCCGCAATTTGTTAAGCGTTTGTTTAGAATAACCGGGTTATGATGTATCCAACAACCGTAAACCTGTTCAATGAGGACGACTTAGCGCAAAGCAAAACTAATGGAGGTTAATCATGCTGGGAAATATGCATGTATTTATGGCAGTTCTGGGAACCATTGTGTTCTTTGGATTTCTTGCCGCATATCTAAGCCACAAATGGGACGACTGATGAACACCGATAATCCCCACCCGTAAACGCCCCCTGCTGCTGATGCACCAGGAGGCGTTCTGTTTTCTGGGCTTTAAAATCACATAGTTAGATTCTCTGCAAAAACTCAATATTTTACCGTTTAGCGTGCGCTTGAACGTCTATAGCTGCGTGTCTGCTGGCCTGGGTTATCTGTACTCAAAAATTTAACCAGATATGTCATATAGTGAATAATAATCTCTCTATACTATTCAGCGGAGAACTGAGTGAAAAACGCTCAATCTTCCACTTCCTGATGTGATTCCCGGTGACGACTCTACACAGTGGATACCGCTACTATGAACAAACGTATATTCATTACGACCCGCTACCCTGTCAGCGCGCAACACACCCGTCCCCCCATCGAGTTTCTGGATCAAATAGTCGATACCTTAGATGCTTTACCTGATGATGTTTTCACTGAAAATAAGCTTCATGATATCTACGCAGTAATGAAAGGTGCGCTAGGACCCTATACCAGCCTTGCACACCGAAAAGCCGTCATGTGTGAGGTACTTCGCGTACAGGCGGGTTTTGAATCCGACTGGCGCTGGAGTGCAGGTGTTGATAAGAGAAATCATCATTCCCAGACTCACATTGAAAGCGAAGAAGCCGGAGCATTTCAGGTATCATTCGACAGTATTGGTGGTCGACATTCCGCGTTGTTTGACTTTGCCAAACAGCGCGGTATAGACACGGCTGAAACGTTCATTACAAAAATGAAAGAAGACCACGATTTGGCAGTAGAGTATTGCGCGCGGTTGTTGCGCATCAACACCGCCTGGTGTGGCACGATAAAAGACCCCAGCAAGGTTATCTCCCATGTGCGGCGTGATGCAGTAGAAGAATTTCAGACATTTCTCTCGCTCAAAACGCCACCTCAGGCGATGTTCACTAAGAATATCGTGCCGCTCAGCGACAAAGAAAAAATTATCGAAGTAATGAATATTGCCCGGACCCCAGCCCGTTATGAAAAGGTTCAGGAGGTCGCGGCGATCGAGCTCTTTAAATTAGCCCATGAGCACTGGCCGCATGATGGTTGTGCGCTAAACCTCTCCAATCTATTACAAGAAGGAGACATAGCCGTTCCCGATATTATGCAGGCATTAGCTTTGGGCAATTATCTGCACGCTCATCGACAATGGACAACCATTCCTGTTGGTCAACAGCAGCCAGGCGATGTGGGTTCCACCTGCGGACCGACGGCTCATCATGGTTATGATCATATTTATCTGGTTCTGGAGCGTATTGATGACGATAAAATGATTATTGCCGATAATCAAAAACCAGTACCGCATGAGCGCTTCGCCAGCGGAAAAGGCAGAACCCCAACGAAATTCTTTTTGCGCCCTGTCTGACGAAACAAGGCAAAGACTTGCTCTAAGTCTTTGCCTGCCAAAATTATAATGCATCGGCCAAAGCGTTTACCCTGATGAGCAGAAGCGATGGCAATTCCTGGCGAATACTCCCGTTTTATAGAACTGCACTGCAATAATCCCCGTTCAGAATACTCTGCGAGCACCCACCAGTATGTGGCCATTCTCAGCCCTCAGTTATGTCCTATCTGACACCTGGCCCTTATGTTTACAATTTGTTACGCGACATTTCAGTGGTGACATACTTATAAAATAAGATTATCCTTGCTCTGCTGTTTTTTTAACTCATTGAGAATCCTATGAATAAAATAATCCTTACAGCTGTTATTCTTTCTTCAATGCTTCTTGGCGGATGCGCCTCGGTCCCTTTAGCCAGCAATACTGAAAACACAACGGCTAAATCGTTTCCTACCCCGGAAAACGGTAAAGCCGGTCTCTACATATACAGGGACAGCTTTGTCGGCAAAGCGTTAAAAAAAGATGTTTATATTGATGGGCGCTGCATCGGAGAAACCGCCGACAAAGTCTTTTTCTATCAGCAAATATCGACAGGTCAACCGCATGTGCTGGGGACAGAATCCGAGTTTTCCCCAAATAATCTGACGCTCAATGCCGCCCCAGGGAAGAACTATTTTGTTCGCCAGTACATTAAAATGGGCGTATTCGTTGGTGGGGCCGGGCTGGAGCAGGTTCCTGAAAGCGAAGGTATGCGCGTTGTTTCCAAACCGGAAGTTAAGCTAGCCGTACCGGGCAAGTGCAATAACTAATCGGTTGCAATGGTTTACCACGGACATCCAGTCCGCGTCGCGGCTGGATGTTATTTCACATAAGTCGGGATTTCCAAAGTTAGTAGGCGCGACTGCGCTTTAGATCAATGACTCCATGGAAAGGACTATTTTATTCTTTTATTATCTCTTTATCTAACACAAGACCCTTACTTAGAAATAAAGCAATGGCATTAAATTTTTTTCCTCTCTTTGGAGTGGTCTCCAGGCTGGTAACCATTGGCACGGTTTAAGGAGCCAATCTATACTGTTATTGTTCGATGAGTTAACAATGCTGATTTAGTAAATTCAATATACATGTTATCTCCCCCCATTACAGGAGTGTGTATGTTCTATTTTCGGATAAACAGAGTCAGGATTTTAAATTATCATAAAAAACGCATTTCTCTTTTTTGGCGATGGTTATGTACAAGTTAAATTAATCAGTTTTATTACTTCAGACTCGGACATCCCAATACTTGATGCCTGGTATGCAGAAAAAATGGACAGTCAATCCCGCTTTTGCGGCTGGTTTTATAATTGCGAGATTTTTAACAAATATCGTTGCTGCCACGCTAAAAAAACAACCCCGACGATCAGTTAGGGCTGCTCTATATGTCACTCAATAAGCAAGAACACTATCGCTATGGAGAACGCAAACGTGACGGGAACCCCGATCTTAGTGGTAATATACGTGTAGATCATTCGATCTTCGCATTCAAATAAAAATTAAATCTATATTAATTGGTGAGGATTATACTTATGTTTTTGTTAAAAAGACACGCATCAGCATATACAATCACGTTACTCTTTTTTTCTACAGCAGTTCAAGCGCAAGCCCCTGCCTCTGATGGGGTAAAAACCAGTACGGCTTTTATTTATATATTACTTTTTATCGTCATTTTCGGTGCGCTGATTTCTATTTTAGTCATCCGCAATTCTCTTCCTAAAGAGTGGTCTTTGGCCGATGCGCTTTCTGAAGATGTTGATTTACCGGTTATCAATGAAGTTACGGTGACGGCAGGAGGTACGACTACAGTGACAAGATCCCCTCTTTATGACGCTACTGGTAAACCTGTTCTGGCTCCGGTAATGAAAGCCAGTTCGAGCAGACTCATCGCGCTGATGGGTACGATAGTCATTTTGTTTATGTTTATCGGTTTTGGCGTTTTAATATTACTGGACTTTGGCATAAACGGAAAAATATCCGCCCCAGGTTCTGTCAGTGAAATTATTAAATTTTTGGTTGCAGGCATGACGTTATTTGCCCCTTATGTGGTGAACAAATTCGCTTCTCTATTTCAGGGATTAACGACGAATAAATAGACAGCCAGAAACCTGTAGCATAAAAATGAATGAAGGTGAATATTATGTTTACGAAAAGCAAAATTAAGTCACTGCAATTAGCATTAAAATCATTAGAACTTTATAATGGTGATATTGATGGCGTCGTTGGCCCACTGACGCTGGCAGCAACTCAAAAATTTGAAGCGCTTATGGTTGAAAAACCATTCATGGGTAAACCTCTGACCGAAGAACCGATACCCAACATCACAAAGATCGATAACGTTATCGATCAACTCGGTTCAAATATTGATGAAGCGCTGATATTTACTTTAAAAAATGAAGGAGGCTATACTAATCATTCAGCAGTTCAAGGAGAGGCGACGAATAAAGGTATCTTGCTTAGTGAGCTATCAGAGTATCTAGGAAGAAAAGACGTCACGGAGGAAGAACTTAAAAGCATCAGTATTAAAACAATTACTGCTATTTACAAAAAAAATTATTGGGATGTATTAAATTTAGATAAAGTGTTAGATCAAAGCATTGCTACCGCACTATTTGATATGGGTGTGTTATGTGGTGCGGGGACCGCATTAAGGCTTTGCCAGGAAATATTAAATATTAACATAACCAAAATAATGGATAGACAAACTCTGGATGCCCTCAATAAACTTCCTGATGACAAGTTCATTCCTTTATTTGCCAATAAAAACATTGAGTTGTTTAAAAAAATTGTCGCCAATAAACCATCTCAGAATGTCTTCCTTAAAGGGTGGGTAAACAGAGCCAACCGGCTTAATTCACTGGTTGATAACGATAGTATAGACGTAAGCGTACCTTCATTAGTATCCGGCAGCACCATCGGCGAGGGATTATATACGCTGGCAGATAGTGTAAGCATTCCGCACAATGATATTAAGAAAATGATTGACTGGCAAATGCAAAATAATGCTGTATCCAACCCTCGATACTGGGTTGTATTCAAAATAAAAGAACACTCTAAAACCCAAAGAATGCATATCTTTGATCGCATCGATAATACGGTTCAAAGTGTTTATGCAGTACACGGGACAGGCAGCGATCCAAATAACGATGGGCTAGCAACCATTTTTTCAAATACACCGGATTCACACCAAAGTTCGTTAGGACTCTATAAGACACTGAGCACCTATACGATGGCAAAGCATGGTAGAGCATTGAGGCTGGAAGGTCTTGAGGAGAGTAATAATAATGCCTACGCGCGAGGCATTGTCTTTCATGGGGTCCCCTATGCTGATAAAGAATACGTGAACAAAAATGGTCGTTGCGGGCGATCCTACGGTTGCCCCGCCGTCGCATATGACATTGTTCAATCCTTAATTGATAAACTCAAAGGAGGCTCGCTGCTATTGATATCCTGAACAGAAGGTACCATGACAACGTTGCCGCCGGTTACAACCGGCATCTGGCACGGTAAAATTGGTGGAAAGATCAGCAGTACCTTCCCGATATCTATGTACAGGTACTGCCGATCTGAACGCTGCCACTGCGTAGCGGATTGCCATTGCTTCAAAACATCTCAAAGATTGTTATCGTGAGTTCGTATATACCCCTGCTCACGCAGGCGAATCAGGCTCTCCTCGCTGGCGCAAACCATTCCCGTCGTGAGCAGCTCAAAACCAAAGCGGCGATAGAAGTCTATTTTATCCACAACCGAGTAGATAAAGGTTTTACCAAACGGCTGCAGTTCATTGCTGACCGCCTGCATCAGCTGCTGCCCGTATCCCTTTCCCTGGCAGCGTGGGACAACCGCAACATCTGCCAGATAGCTGCACCAGGTCAGGTCGCTAATGGCTCTCGCCACCGCAATCAGCTGCCCATTTTCATAACCAAACCAGCAAAAAGTACTGTGGCGAAAGGCCCGCTCAACTAATGCGACGTCTCTTTGATTAAGACCTGCGGCGGCGATAATAGCCGCGACTGCATGCCAGTCCACCTGCTCCAGATGCTCTTTACCGACCAGTTTCATCATCACTTTGTCTCCCGGTTTATCCGCACTCAGAGTAGAGCATCTATGCCTAACCTCACAAAGATTTCACTCACTTCCTCATCGTTGGTATACTGCAAATTATTTGACCTATGACAAAATATAATTTGGCCCATGACAATGAAAGCTAGCTACTCAACGGAGACATCTCAACCATGAACCCTCTTACAGAAGCGCCTGGCCCGACCTCCCCAACCACTCAACCGCAACATGACATGCACAACCGCTGGCCACGTGCGCAGAGCGTTGAGGATTTCCGCAAGAATCTTCAGGCAGTGCAACGACGCATACACGGGGCATGCCAGCGTAGCCATCGTGACCCGTCAACGGTCAGGCTCCTGCCGGTCAGCAAAACGATGGATGAAGCGCATATTCGCCTTGCGCACCAGGCGGGTTGTTTAATGCTGGGAGAAAACAAAGTTCAGGAAGCCTGGAGTAAATCGCAGGCGATGGCAGATCTCACGGAACTAAAATGGTCGGTTATCGGCCATCTGCAATCGAATAAAGCGAAGCTGGTCGCCAAATTCGCCAGTGAATTTCAGGCACTTGATAATCTGCGTACTGCTGAGGTCCTCGACCGTCGACTGCAAGCTGAGGGGCGTACGCTTGACATTTTTGTGCAGGTCAATACTTCCAACGAAGCCAGCAAATATGGGCTCGCGCCAGACGAGGTTGAGTCCTTTTTATGTCAGCTGAAAAACTATGAAAACCTCAAGGTACTCGGGTTGATGACGCTGGCTGAATTTAGCACCGATGCCGAACGCGTCAGAGCCTGTTTTATTCGCCTGCGATCTCTGCGGGATCGTCTGTGCGAAGTTGCCCCCTGCGGTTATCAGCCACGAGAGCTTTCTATGGGGATGTCCGGTGATTTCGAAATCGCCATTGAGGAAGGTGCAACGGTGGTGCGGGTCGGACAGGCAATATTCGGTGCGCGAGCGCTGCCTGATGAGTATTACTGGCCGCAGGAAAGCTAGCCATCTCGACAGCATTTTATGCTACTCACAAAACTATAACCCTCGAGAATTTGTTAACCACCGACATGAAAAACAGCGTATTTATGCTTATGAAAGGTCAAATTATCACCTAATCACAGCATTAAATAAAATATACTCTTGCCCGTTGGCCAGAAAACGGGCAAAAAAAACCGCCAGGTTATTGGCGGTAAATAAATGCTTGCATGGATAGATTGTTTTTACGTTCAGAGCATTAATCACTCTGCCTACGTCTTTTCATTACGCTATCACACGTTTCTTCAATGAAAGCTAAACGAAGCCGTTGCTCAAAGTTTTTCCACCAGCGTTTTTATTTGCGCGATTAACTGCGCCTTCTCATCTTCCGCCTCAGCCGCGCAAGGCCAGGTCGAGTGGCGGATGATCAACCGCGTGGGCAGCAGTTCGCGTATCCTTAACTGCGGGGAGGCCATCAGTTGGATCAACAGCTCGACCGCCCTTCTTCCCAGTACATTAAAATCCTGAGCGACGGTGGTGAGCGGCGGCTGGAAGTACAGGCTATCCGCCGTATCATCGTAGCCGGTAACGGAAATTGCCTGGCTACCGGTGCGATTAAGCTGCGCCAGAGCGCTCAGCACCCCGAGCGCCATCTGATCGTTTGCCACCACGATCGCGCTGATACTGGGATGCTGATGCAGCAGTTCAAAGGTTTTATTCCAGCCGCTAGCTGCGCTCCAGTCGCCAAACACCGTCACCGCATTGCTGACCCCCAGACGGTGTAGCGCCTCGCGCCAGCTGCTCAAGCGCATCCGTGCCGAGACCGAACTCTCCGGCCCGGCCAGTAATCCGAACTCGCGATGCCCTGAATCCCACAGATGGCGCACGCAGGCTCCGCAGCCGTCGCGGTGATCGAAGCGCACGCAACACACTTCGGTCTCCGGCGAAACGTCAAGGAACAGGCAGGAAATATCCGGGTTCTCCTCTACCAGCCGCTCCGCCAGGCTGCTTTCCAGCGGCAAGCTGATAATCGCTCCGCGAATGTGCTGAGCGCGAAACTCATTCAACCGCGCCTGCAGTGACGAGTAATCGATCTGCGCCGGCATCGCAATCGACACCTCCAGCTGATGTGAAGCGGCATAACTTTTTACCGCCGCGGCGATTTGCGAAGGCGCGTGCAGAGTCAACGAAGCAGTAATGAGCCCAATCGACGGCGCGGATTTTCCCGCCAGCAACTGCGCAGAGCGGTTCGGCACATAGTGCAATGCCTGCATCGCGCGGATCACTTTGTCGCGGGTTCGTTCAGAAACAACCTCCGGATTATTAAGTACTCGAGAGACCGTCTGCTGAGAAACCCCGGCCTCGCGGGCCACATCTTCTAACGTTGCCAAACGGCGCTGCATCGCCCGCTCCTTCTGCCTGAAAACCCAAATGTCGCCCGCTAACATTCTATGTTTAAAAGACGACAAGAATCAGCCATTTTCCTGGCATTTCGTGATCGCCAGTGGGTTTCAATTTCGCCAATATTGCGGCCTAAGTGAAAATATCTGATAACGAAACCATTCTTGTCTAGCGAATGACATTTTCTCACTTATCCGTCAGGTATGTGTATGCAACAACATGACTCTATCTCTACCGCAGGAGCGACGTTTAATGAAGTAATTGCCGGGGAAGACTGGCAAAACCAGACCATTACTCACCTCAACCGCTTAGCGGCCCACCCGACTTTCGCCAGCTGGATCAATGACGATCTGCCGGGTTGTCGCAGTACCGCGCAGTTAACAGAAACGGACCACTGGCACTGGATGAAGCCGGAAGACGGTGTCTGGATCACCCTCGATGGCCAGCATATGGGCATCGGCAATGATGACTCCTGGACGCCAGGCGTACTACAGCAATGGCTGCTGCTTGAGACACAATGGCAATATCAGTTAACTCTTCATTTCCAATAATAATCGGGGGCGAAAGCCCCCAACCTTACAGGCATAATAATATGGA
>NZ_JAPUEW010000068.1:0-180289 GCF_027492335.1 Klebsiella sp.
GCAGTTGACTTTTAATCAATTGGTCGCAGGTTCGAATCCTGCACGACCCACCAATGTAAAAAAGCGCCCTAAAGGCGCTTTTTTGCTATCTGCAATATACAAGATTCGAACCTGCTGCAGGTTCGAGTCGAACGAAGAGAGACAACGGAGCCGCCTGCGGCGACGGCCCGAAGGGCGAGCGAAGCGAGTCATCCTGCACGACCCACCAATGCAAAAAAGCGCCCTAAAGGCGCTTTTTTGCTATCTGCAATATACAAGATTCGAACCTGCTGCAGGTTCGAGTCGAACGAAGAGAGACAACGGAGCCGCCTGCGGCGACGGCCCGAAGGGCGAGCGAAGCGAGTCATCCTGCACGACCCACCAATGCAAAAAAGCGCCCTAAAGGCGCTTTTTTGCTATCTGCAATATACAAGATTTAAACCTATATGATGGTGTTACGCTTATCAGGCCTCCGGTACGTTGTAGACCCGATAACACGTTCGCACCACCATCGACGACTTAATTACCCCGTCAACGCTTCCACTAGCTTCGTCAGCGCAAGCGTCGCCTGAGACTCTTCATAGACGATATATAAATCAGCGGGAATACGCTCCTCCAGCGGACGAAATACAACGCCAGGCCAATTCATCTGCGCATAGCTATCCGCGATTAGCGTAATACCAATCCCCATGCTGATCATCGCCAGAACCGTTTGTGGTTCCATCACTTCACGAACAATCATCGGCGAAAATCCGGCAGTCTGGCAAACGCGTTGCAAAAATGCCCAGTCGGTATGGATCGAGGGCATGGTGACAAAATATTCATTTCGCAATGCCTCCAGGGGAACCACACCGTGGGTAGTCAGGTGGTGTTCTTCCGGCATAGCGACCAGAAAAGACGATTCATGCAAACGTAAACTGGTAAACCCTTCCGTTGGCTCGGTGGCCATCCGCCAGATTCCCGCATCCAGCTCTCGCCGTTCCAGTAGCGCCATCTGCATAGCAGGCATTTTTTCGCGAAACAGCACCTCGACATTCGGATTGTCCTTTAAAAAACGGTGCATCACGGGGCGCATTTTCCCCCACATTGCCGTCCCCACTACGCCAAGCTCAATACGCCCTGCTTCACCGCGTCCAATTTGCTCAACCCTTGCCAGCGCCTGATTGGCACTAGCCAGCAGGCGGCGAGACTCTTCCATCAGGATCTTACCTGCATGTGTTAACACTACGCTGCGGGAATGACGAACAAACAGTAGCGTACCAAGCTGCTGTTCCAGTTCTTTAATGTGAATACTCAGCGGAGGTTGCGACATATTCAGGCGAGCAGCAGCGCGTCCAAAGTGTAGTTCTTCTGCGACGGCAAGAAAATAACGCAGTAACTTCAGATCGGTACGATACGTGCGTTCCATCAATAATGCGCTCCTGAAGCGAAGGATAGTACGCAAAGTTACCACACTGTATCGCAGAAAATGAAACGGCGGGTACAGAGTTCCCGCCATTGTAGAATGGTTAGTGGGCCAGCGATCTCTGCGCCAGCTTTTCAGGCTCATGTTTGTACCTGAAGAACAGCGCAAAAATAACCGCCAGTACCAACGAATAAGCTGCGAACAGTAGCCAGATAGTTTGCCAGTCTTTCACACCGTCAACGGAGAAGTAATCCACCGCCATACCGCTTAAAATCGATCCAACCCATGCGCCAACACCGTTCACCATCGTCATAAACAGCCCTTGCGCACTGGCGCGAATGTTGGAGCTCACCTCCTGCTCAACGAACACCGACCCTGAAATATTGAAGAAGTCGAATGCACAACCGTAAACAATCATCGACATCAGCAACAGCACAAAACCAAACGGAGACGGATCGCCAAAGGCAAAGAAACCAAAGCGCAGCGTCCACGCCAGCATACTCATCAACATCACCGTTTTGATGCCGAAGCGTTTTAGGAAGAACGGTATGGTAAGGATAAAACCGACTTCCGCCATCTGCGAAACGGAAAGTAAAATAGAGGGATACTTGACGACAAAGCTGTTGGCAAACTCCGGATTACGGGCAAAATCGTGCAGGAACGGGTTACCAAAAACGTTGGTAATTTGCAGCACCGCTCCCAGCATCATCGCAAACAGAAAGAAAATTGCCATGCGAGGGTTTTTAAACAGCACAAATGCATCCAATCCTAGTTTACTGGCAAGCGTTGTTGCCGCCTTCTTCTCAGCCACCGGAATCTTCGGCAACGTAAACGCATACATCGCCAGCGCCAGCGAAGCGCCTGATGCGATATACAGCTGCGCACTGCTCAATTCCAACCCCATGAGACTCACCGTCCACATGGCGACAATAAAGCCAATCGTGCCAAACACGCGAATAGGAGGGAAGGCGGTAACTGGATCCTGTCCAGACTGTGCAAGGCAGGAATAAGAGACGCTGTTAGACAACGCTATCGTCGGCATATAGGCCATTGCGTTAATCAACATCACCCAGAACATCGTATCCGGATCGGTGACGGTAGTGGCATACAGCAGCACCCCGGCGCAAACCAGATGGCAAAGCATATAGGCGCGTTCTGCGCGTAACCATTTGTCGGCAATGATCCCCATAATGCCGGGCATGATAATGGCTGCCAACCCTTTGGAGCTATAAACCATCCCGACGTTTGCGCCAGTAAAGTCGAGGGTGTTTATCATGTAAGAACCCAGGGTCACCAGCCAGCTTCCCCAGATAAAATATTGCAAAAACGACATGACCTTTAATCGGGACGCAATACCCATTTTTCGTTCCTTGCCGTAGAGATAGAGTAAGAGAAAGACCCCGTGCGCGGGGTCATTGTTATTATTGATTTCAGGCCAGTTTACGTAAGAAACCGCAGATCAGATTAATAAAGTTTTGGCGAGATAACTCAGCCGCTGCCAGGGTCTGCGCATGAGATAATTTCACATCACCCAGGCCTTCAGCCAGGTTGGTGATAGCAGAGACCGCGACCACTTTCAGGCCGCAATGGCGTGCAGTGATGACTTCTGGCACGACTGACATACCAACGACATCGCCACCAATAATCTGCATCATGCGAATTTCTGCCGCCGTTTCAAAGTTTGGCCCTGGGTAGGAAACGAAAACACCTTCACTGAGCGGAAAACCCTCTTCTGCCGCAACAGTCTGTAATACAGCACGATAATCCGCATCATAGGCATTCGCGAGTGAGAAGAAACGGTCGCCAAAGCGTTCATCGTTCAACCCAACCATCGGTGTTCCTGGCATCGTGTTAATGTGGTCATTTAATGCCACCAGGCTACCTGGCCCGACTTCCGGACGAAGAGAACCCGCCGCGTTGGTGCAAAACAGCAGTTCACAACCCAACAGCTTCAGGGTCCGAATCGCATCAGTCATGATGGTCATGCCACGGCCTTCATAAAAATGTCCCCGACCTTTCATGCAGGCGACCGGAACACCAGCCAGATGACCCAGCACCAGTTCTCCGGCATGTCCATGGACGGTGCTGACCGGGAAACCTGGCAGTTTCTCGTAAGAGATAGCCACTGCATCTTCAATTTGTTCCGCCAGGGCACCTAAACCTGAACCAAGAATAAACGCCACGCGCGGCGTAAAATCAGGCTTATAACCACGAATGATATCTGCGCTATACCAGGGATTCTGTGACAAAAGGGAGTGGCTCATGATAGATCCTTAAGGCTGAATAATCGGAAAAGTGTTGTGTACCTCTTGTTTATAACGAGAGAAGACAATCGTTTACCAATACACTTTCCCGTAATGATTGATATCCTTTCTATATTGATGGCATAAACCTCATTCAGATCGTTTACCTATCGATTATCAATAATTAAATATTGGTTTCACCATCCCCTTTTTGAATAAGATGTCGTCTGCTGGGGCCCACAGCAAAATAAAATAAACACCTACATTTTTATATTTCTGGTAGATGGAACACCCCATGAATAAAACGCTTATAAATTTAAGTTTTGCCGCCGCATTGGTTTTACCTCATACCGTACAGGCTGAATTTAAAGGTGGCTTCGCCAATCTTGGTCTGCATTACCTTGACTGGACATCACGCACGACAGAGAAATCTGGCAACAAATCCCACAAAGATGATTTCGGCTATCTGGAACTTGAAGGCGGTGCAAACTTTAGCTGGGGGGAAATGTATGGATTTTTTGATTGGGAAAATTTCTACTATGGCCGTCATGACAAATCCGGTAGCGAACAGCGCTATACGTTTAAAAATACCAACCGTATTTATTTGGGCGACACTGGATTAAACCTCTATTTACACGCATACGGCACCTACGGTTCGCCCGCTCGAGTGAATTTCCATGATGATATGTTTCTCTATGGTCTCGGATATAATTTCACCGGCAACGGTTATTGGTTTAAGCCCTTCATCGCCAAACGCTATACCGACCAAACGTATTATAGCGGCGACAATGGTTATGTGCTGGGCTGGGTAGCCGGATATAGCTTTATGCTGGGTAGTGAAAAATTCACCCTGACCAACTGGAATGAATATGAATTTGATCGCGCTGCAACCTATGCTGCGGGCAACGGTGGTAAAGATGGCCTTAACGGCGCTGTGGCGCTGTGGTGGAATGCGACACCTCATCTGACAGCAGGCGTTCAGTATCGCTACGCGAAGAATAAGCTTGGGGAAACTTTTCTTCAGGACGGCATTATTTACTCCCTCAAATATCAATTTTAATCTTTTGCGCCTGCCTGAAGCGGCAGGCCGACTATATTTGATAGAGAGGATCTGCCGCACGGCATGCGGTCAACTCGCTGGCCTGGGACCTGACGACCTCCCACAACGCCTCTGCAGCAGTTGATAACGACCGGTTTTTGCGCCGTGCCAGCATCAGTTGCCGTTCAACTACCGGCGTTAATCGCTTCACCTGCAAATGGCTTCCCTGAGGAAGCGGCAGGGCTAACGCCGGTAATATACTGATGCCAATTCCCGCTTCAACCATCGGAAATAGTGTCGCCGGATGGCCAATCTCCTGCACAATCTTCGCTTCAACGGAAAATCCAGCGAGAGCCGCATCGATAAGCGGACGGCTACCGGACGCATAATCCTGTAACACCAACCGCTGCTGCTGTAGCTCCAGCCAGCCCACTGAATCTCGTTGGGCAAAAGAGTGATCGTGGCGGCAAAGCAACAAAAACGGCTCCGCCAGTACCGTCTCGCACTCTAAATCGGTTGCGGCTCCAGGATCGATAACGATGCCAAAATCCACCTCTCCCTGACGGATGCTCTCCAGCACCCATTGCTGAGGGCGGTCGTGGAGAACAAAATCGATCTCAGGGTAGCGTCGATTAGCGTATGCAATGCACTGCGGGATCAGGTGGGCAGAAATGGTCTGACTGGCGGCAACTCTGACAGTTCCAGTAAGTTGCTGCCCGACGCGTCCGGCCTCACGCAGCGTACTATTCAATTCATCCAGCAGACGCTCCAACCTGGCTGCCAACTGTTGGCCCGCCTCCGTGAGCACCACTTCCCGGGTAGTTCGATCGAGCAGACGCACACCGGTTTGATGTTCCAACTCTTTGACGCTATGGCTCACCGCCGACTGGCTTAGCCCGATACTCTCCCCTGCCCGGCTAAAGCTCCTGGCACGAGCGACTGTCACAAACACCTTTAACTGACGTAGCGAGTAATTCATCTCTTTTTTTCATGAATAGATGCAATAAATCGATTTTATTTCTCAAACTAAAGAAAGCACAATAGCGGCATCGATTTTCAGGAGCGTTTATGAAATTTTTCCGCATTCTTGATCCATTTACTCTGACCTTAGTCACCGTCGTCCTGCTGGCTTCTTTTTTTCCCGCTCGCGGCGCATTTGTCCCCTTCTTTGAACATTTAACCACCGCCGCTATCGCTCTGCTGTTCTTTATGCACGGCGCAAAACTTTCTCGTGAGGCCATAGTTGCCGGGGGAAGCCACTGGCGTTTGCATCTTTGGGTAATGTGCAGCACCTTTATCGTCTTTCCCGTTCTTGGCGTGTTGTTCGCCTGGTGGGCACCCATTAACGTCGATCCGGCGCTATACACCGGCTTTATTTATCTCTGCATTCTGCCCGCCACCGTCCAGTCCGCTATCGCGTTTACTTCGCTGGCGGGCGGCAACGTGGCGGCGGCGGTATGTTCGGCTTCGGCATCAAGCCTGCTGGGTATTTTTATTTCGCCCTTGCTGGTCGGCCTGCTGATGAATCTGCACGGCGCAGGCGGCAGTCTGGAGCAGGTCGGCAAGATCATGCTGCAGCTTCTATTGCCGTTTGTGCTGGGGCACCTTTCTCGTCCGTGGATTGGCGATTGGGTAGCGAAACGTAAAAAATGGATCTCTAAAACCGACCAGACCTCTATCCTGCTGGTGGTTTACTCGGCGTTCAGCGAAGCGGTCGTTAACGGCATATGGCACAAAGTCGGTGTCGGCTCGCTGCTGTTTATCGTCGTAGTCAGCCTTGTGCTGCTGGCGATTGTTATTGCGATTAACGTCTTTGTGGCGCGCAAGTGCGGGTTCAATAAAGCGGATGAGATTACGATTGTCTTCTGCGGATCGAAAAAGAGTCTGGCAAACGGAATTCCGATGGCCAACATTCTCTTCCCGACCTCAATACTGGGGATAATGGTGCTGCCGCTGATGATCTTCCATCAGATTCAGCTGATGGTGTGCGCCGTGCTGGCGCGTCGTTATAAGCGCCAGGCCGAAGCATTACAGGCGCAGGAAAAGACCCGCGCCTCCGAAGCTTAACGCGGGCGCTTAAGGGGCTGAACCAGATCGGTTAGCCCCTCGGTTTTAATCAACAAGGTTAACGCCATCAGCTCGCCAAGATGCCCGGCTGGAAATTGATCTTTACGGGCAAACCACAGCAAATACTCTTCCGGCACATCGATCAAACGACGCCCTTTATATTTGCCAAACGGCATTTCCGTATTAGCAATTTCAATAAGCTGGTCTTTATCCACGCGATTCTCCGAGCAGACGCACCATTTCAGCTTCATCTATCACCGCAATGCCCAGTTCCTGTGCTTTAGCCAGTTTGGAACCTGCCGCTTCTCCGGCAATCACCAGATCGGTTTTCTTCGATACGCTGCCCGCAACCTTCGCGCCCAGCGCGACCAGCTGCGCTTTAGCATCATCGCGCGAGAGCTGGCTCAGGCTACCGGTCAGAACCACCGTTTTCCCGGCAAATGGGCTATCAATTTCTTCGGCATTGACCACTACCGGCGCAGGCCAGCGGACCCCTTCTTTGCGCAACTGAGCAATCACTTCGCGGTTACTCTCCTCAGCAAAGAAATTGCGCACGTGTGTGGCGACAACAATCCCGACATCAGGCACTTTTTGCAGCTCTTCAATCGATGCCTGCTCCAGCGCCTCAATGGTACCAAAGTGGGCCGCCAAACCTGCTGCCGTGGCTTCGCCTACTTCGCGGATCCCTAACGCATAAAGGAAACGGGCAAAGGTCGTTTCTTTCGATTTTTCCAGAGCATCCACCACGTTCTGCGCTGATTTTGGCCCCATGCGGTCCAGTCCAGTGAGTTTACCCGGCGTCAACTGGAAAAGATCGGCTGGCGTATGGACGTACTCTTTCTCAACCAGCTGGTCGATGATTTTATCGCCCATTCCCTCGACATCTAACGCGCGACGAGAAACGAAATGTTTGAGCGCTTCTTTACGCTGAGCGCCGCAAATCAGACCGCCAGTACAGCGCGTGACAACTTCACCTTCCACACGTTCTACATCGGAATGGCAGACCGGGCAATGCGTGGGGAACACGATTTCACGGGTCTCTTCCGGACGCTCTGAAAGGACCACGTTCACCACCTGAGGGATAACATCTCCGGCACGACGAATGACCACCTTATCGCCGATACGCAACCCCAGACGGTCGATTTCATCCGCATTGTGCAGCGTCGCGTTGCTGACCAGCACTCCTGCGACATGGACCGGCTCCAGACGGGCAACTGGCGTGATGGCACCGGTACGCCCGACCTGAAACTCGACATCACGAACAAAGGTCATCTGCTCTTGCGCCGGAAACTTAAACGCCACCGCCCAACGCGGCGCGCGGGCCACAAAACCAAGCTGTTCCTGTAGAGCCAAAGAATCAACTTTGATGACCACGCCGTCGATATCAAAGCCCAGGTTCGGACGATCTTCCTCAACTTTGCGATAGTAAGTAAGCACTTCCTCTGGCGTATGGCAGAGTTTTACGCGCTCGCTGACCGGCAGCCCCCAGGCCTTAAACTGCTGTAAACGCGCAGAGTGGCTTTCCGGCAGCTCACCACCTTCCAGCACACCCACGCCGTAGCAAAAGAAAGTGAGCGGTCGCTTCGCCGTAATTCGCGGATCGAGCTGGCGCAAAGAACCGGCGGCCGCGTTACGTGGGTTAGCAAACACTTTCCCACCGGTGCGACGCGCCTCATCATTAATTTTTTCAAACCCGGCCTGCGGGAGAAATACCTCGCCGCGAACTTCCAGACGCTGCGGAATATCGTCACCACGCAGCTTCAGGGGGATGGCGCGAATGGTGCGTACGTTGGAGGTAATATCTTCTCCGGTGGTCCCATCGCCTCGGGTCGCCGCCTGCACCAGAACGCCGTTTTCATACAGGATGCTAACCGCCAGGCCATCCAGCTTCAGTTCACAACAGTAAGTCAGATCATCAGTATTTTTCAGACGGTCCTGAACGCGCTTATTAAACGCGAGGAAGCTCTCTTCATCAAAAACGTTATCCAACGACAACATTGGCACTTCATGACGAATCTGGCTAAATGAGGCCAGAGGCGCAGCGCCAACGCGCTGAGTGGGTGAATCAGGCGTAATCAGTTCAGGATGTTGAGCTTCCAGTTCACGTAATTCACGCATCAACCGATCGTATTCCGCATCAGGAATTTCCGGTGTATCCATGACATGGTACAGATATTCATGATGGCGAAGCGTGGTTCGCAGTTCAGTCAGTTTTTGTTCGTTCGATTCCATATCACACCATCAATGATAAAAAACCCCCGACGGGCGGGGGTTCAGGATAAGTAGACGAAACTCAGGAAGATGAATCAGGCGTTAGCCTCTTTCACTTCGCGAATGCGGTCCTGGTATTCACGCAATTTTTGCGGCGTCATCATACGACGTTGATCGTCCAGCACGACACCACCAACTTCATCGGCAATGTACTGCGCAGATTGCAGCATCAACTTAAAGTTTTGCAGCTCATCGCCAAAGGACGGAACCTGCATAAAGATAGTGATCCCTGGCGTCATCATATCCGCCATGCTATCCGGATTGAATGTGCCTGGTTTTACCATATTCGCCAGGCTGAACAAGACCTGGCCGCTACCGTCAGGACTGAGGTGGCGATGGAAAATATTCATATCGCCGAATTTGAAGCCCGCCTGTTGGATGCTGTTGATTAATAGCTCACCATTAAGCTGCGAACCATGGTGCGCGGCAACGTTCATCACAATGACCGTTTCTTTACGCTCTTTAGGCTGCGGTGCCGGCTGCGGTTCAGGAGCAGCTTGAGGTTCAGGTACCGGCTGCGGAGCGACTGCAGGTTGTTGAACCGATTGCGGCGCATGCTGAACTGGCTGCTGCACATGTTGAACAGGTTGCTGGGGCTGCGGCGGCACGGGCTGCTGTGTCGGCGCAACGTGATGCGGTTGCTGAACCGGAGCCTGTGTATGAACCGGCTGCTGATGTGGCTGCGGCTGATGAGATGGCTGCGGCGCACGAGCAGGCTCCTCCTGATGCACAGGCTGTTGCGCCTGACGCTCATAAGGCGGCTGATACTGGTGTTGTGGTGCCTGATGAGGTGCTTCATGCTCCCCATGAGCCCCATTCGGCGCGTGATTAACCCGATGAACCCGGACTTCACCAACGCCTTCAACATCGCCATCAAAATCATCGCCTTCCGACTCTTCATCGTCGCGAGACTTCATACGTTTTAGTGGGCGATCGCGAAACATCGAAGAACGTTCTTTACGGCTGGTCCAAAAACCGTGCACCAGTAAAGCGATTATGGCGATCGCGCCAACAATGATTAATATCAGACGCAAATCCTGCATCATTATATTCTCTGTTGTTCTAACACCTTGCCACCACGGCAAACATTTACTCACTAAGAGTATTTGTCGATTACATCAAGTGCAAGTGCGTCTGGGGCTTTCACTACATAAAGATGAACTAAATCGTGCTTTTTGCTGTTTTTTCGAACATTTCCTAACTGGTTATTGTCTGCTAACCCGATAAAATATCCAGGCATTCAGTCTGGATGTCAAAAAAGGAGCATTGCCTGACTATGGTTTCATCATCCGCAACGACCCCGCGTAGTGGCGTCTATTATTTTTCGCAGGGCTGGAAACTGATCGGGCTACCGGGGATCCGTCGATACGTATTCCTCCCTTTACTCGTCAACATCATTTTGATGGGTGGAGCCTTCTGGTGGTTATTCACTCGTCTGGGTAGCTGGCTCCCCTCGCTGATGAGCCATGTACCGGAATGGCTGCAATGGCTTAACTACTTGCTGTGGCCGATAGTGGTTATCTCCATTCTGCTGGTCTTCGGCTACTTCTTCTCGACGATTGCCAACTGGATTGCCGCCCCCTTTAGCGGTCTACTGGCCGAGCAGCTTGAAGCGCGCCTCACCGGCGCAACGCCTCCGGATGTCGGGGTTTTCGGCATAATGAAAGATGTGCCGCGCATTATGAAGCGTGAATGGCAGAAGTTTGCCTGGTATCTCCCACGGGCAATCGTGCTTTTGATTCTCTATTTCATTCCCGGCATCGGCCAGACCGTTGCTCCCGTACTGTGGTTCCTGTTCAGTGCCTGGATGCTGGCAATTCAGTACTGCGATTACCCTTTTGATAACCATAAAGTGCCGTTTAAAACCATGCGTGAGGCGCTGCGTACCCGCAAAGTAACCAATATGCAATTTGGTGCCCTGACCAGCCTGTTTACCATGATTCCGGTGCTGAATCTGGTCATTCTGCCGGTGGCCATTTGCGGTGCAACGGCAATGTGGGTCGATTTCTACCGCGACAAACACGCCATGTGGAAGTAATCCCCTCCTCTCTTCTTGCGGAGCGGCTTATGCCGCTCCTTATTACTTCTGGCTTGCCATTATTTCTCTTGCGAATATAGATATGCTAAATCCTTACTTCCGCATATTCTTTAAGCGGGTATGCTGAAGCCGTACTCCCAAATTTCATACAGTTAAGGACGGGCCATGAGTAAGATTTTTGAAGACAACTCCCTGACTATCGGCCATACGCCGCTAGTACGACTGAACCGAATCGGTAACGGGCGCATCCTGGCAAAGGTAGAATCGCGTAACCCGAGCTTTAGCGTGAAATGCCGTATCGGTGCCAATATGATTTGGGATGCCGAAAAACGCGGTGTACTAAAACCAGGCGTTGAGTTGGTAGAACCGACCAGCGGTAACACCGGTATTGCACTTGCCTACGTCGCAGCAGCACGTGGCTATAAGCTGACGCTGACAATGCCAGAAACTATGAGTATCGAGCGCCGCAAACTGCTAAAAGCGTTAGGTGCCAATCTGGTATTAACCGAAGGTGCGAAAGGCATGAAGGGTGCAATCCAGAAAGCCGAAGAAATCGTCGCGGGCAACCCAGAGAAATTCTTACTGCTCCAGCAGTTCAGCAACCCGGCCAACCCGGAAATTCATGAAAAAACCACCGGCCCAGAAATCTGGGAAGATACTGACGGCCAGGTTGATGTCTTCATCTCCGGCGTCGGTACTGGCGGTACGCTGACCGGCGTAAGTCGTTACATCAAAGGCACCAAAGGTAAAAAAGATCTGATTACCGTCGCGGTTGAACCCACCGACTCCCCGGTTATCGCCCAGGCGCTGGCAGGTGAGGAGCTAAAACCCGGCCCGCACAAAATTCAAGGCATCGGCGCAGGCTTTATTCCGGGCAACCTGGATTTGAAGCTGGTTGATAAAGTCGTTGCTATCACCAACGAAGAAGCCATTTCAACCGCTCGTCGCCTGATGGAAGAGGAAGGTATTCTGGCCGGTATCTCTTCCGGGGCAGCCGTTGCTGCTGCGCTGAAGCTTCAGGAAGATGAAGCCTTTACCAATAAGAATATTGTGGTTATCCTACCCTCTTCAGGTGAACGCTATTTAAGCACTGCTTTGTTTGCCGATCTCTTCACAGAGAAAGAACTGCAACAGTAGTGCCAGCCTGTTAATATCGTGTAAAAAAGCACCTTTTCAGGTGCTTTTTTGTGGCACAGTTCAAATTTTTACCCCTCCTGGCATTGATTCACTTCGTTGGGTCTGGTATTTAACCAGCACATTTATTTTGATGCGCGAAATTATTCGGATTTGGATTTCCATAAGCTGAATCGATTTTATGATTTGGTTCAAGTCTTCCTTTCGCGGCATAATGTTTAATGACGTGGTAGACGTCAACGGCCTGAAGGTTCACGCTGCGATTCACTGCTGCTGGTGCCGGAGCCGGACACGTAATGCCGGCGCTAACGATACAGGCTAAAGTTTGGCCGTTAGGCTAAACTTTAGGTCCACAACACTAAACCTATAAGTTGGGGAAATATAATGTTCCAGCAAGAAGTTACTATTACCGCTCCGAACGGTCTGCATACCCGCCCTGCTGCTCAGTTTGTTAAAGAAGCGAAAGGCTTCACTTCTGAGATCACTGTTACCTCCAACGGCAAAAGCGCCAGCGCCAAAAGCCTGTTCAAACTGCAAACTCTGGGTCTGACTCAGGGTACCGTTGTGACTCTTTCTGCCGAAGGCGAAGATGAGCAAAAAGCAGTTGAGCATCTGGTTAAACTGATGGCTGAACTCGAGTAAGTTCACGGGTTCTTTTTAATATCAGTCACAAGTAAGGTAGGGTTATGATTTCAGGCATTTTAGCATCCCCGGGTATCGCTTTTGGCAAGGCACTCCTGCTGAAAGAAGATGAAGTAGTCATCGACCGGAAGAAAATTTCTGCCGATAAGGTTGATCAGGAAGTTGAACGTTTTCTGAGCGGCCGCACCAAGGCCTCCGCCCAGCTGGAGGTCATCAAAACCAAAGCTGGTGAAACTTTCGGTGAAGAAAAAGAAGCCATCTTCGAAGGGCACATCATGCTGCTGGAAGATGAGGAGCTTGAGCAGGAAATCATAGCCCTGATTAAAGATAAGCACATGACTGCCGATGCGGCAGCCAATGAAGTTATCGAAGGTCAGGCGACTGCACTGGAAGAACTGGATGACGAATACCTGAAAGAGCGTGCCGCTGACGTACGCGATATCGGTAAGCGCCTGCTGCGCAACATCCTCGGCCTGGCCATCATCGATCTGAGCGCGATTCAGGATGAAGTTATCCTGGTTGCCGCTGACCTCACCCCGTCTGAAACCGCACAGCTGAACCTGAACAAGGTGCTGGGTTTCATCACCGACGCGGGCGGCCGTACTTCCCACACCTCTATCATGGCGCGTTCCCTTGAACTTCCAGCCATCGTGGGCACCGGTAGCGTTACCGCTCAGGTGAAAAACGGCGATTATCTGATCCTCGACGCGGTGAATAACCAGGTTCTGGTTAACCCAACAAACGAACAAATCGAAGAACTGCGTAATCTGCAGGCTCAGGTTGCTGAAGAGAAAGCGGAACTGGCTAAACTGAAAGACCTGCCGGCAATTACGCTGGACGGCCATCAGGTTGAAGTCTGCGCTAACATCGGCACCGTCCGTGACGTCGAAGGCGCTGAGCGCAACGGCGCGGAAGGCGTAGGTTTGTATCGTACTGAATTCCTGTTCATGGACCGCGACTCGCTGCCGACTGAAGAAGAACAGTTTGCAGCTTACAAAGCGGTTGCTGAAGCGTGCGGCTCTCAGGCCGTTATCGTCCGTACCATGGATATCGGCGGCGACAAAGAGCTGCCGTACATGAACTTCCCGAAAGAAGAGAACCCGTTCCTCGGCTGGCGTGCTATCCGTATCGCAATGGATCGTAAAGAGATCCTGCGTGACCAGGTACGCGCCATCCTGCGTGCTTCAGCTTTCGGTAAACTGCGCATTATGTTCCCGATGATCATCTCTGTTGAAGAAGTTCGCGCGCTGCGCAAAGAGATCGAGATCTACAAACAGGAACTGCGTGACGAAGGTAAAGCTTTTGATGAAGCCATTGAAATTGGCGTAATGGTAGAAACCCCTGCCGCCGCGACAATCGCTCGTCACTTAGCCAAAGAAGTTGATTTCTTTAGTATCGGTACCAATGATTTAACGCAGTATACTCTGGCAGTTGACCGTGGTAATGATATGATTTCACATCTTTACCAGCCAATGTCACCGTCCGTCCTGACGCTGATTAAGCAAGTTATTGATGCTTCTCATGCTGAAGGTAAATGGACTGGCATGTGTGGTGAGCTTGCGGGCGATGAACGTGCTACACTTCTGTTGCTGGGTATGGGGCTGGACGAATTCTCTATGAGCGCCATTTCCATCCCGCGCATCAAGAAGATTATTCGTAACACGAACTTCGAAGATGCGAAAGTATTAGCAGAGCAGGCTCTTGCTCAACCGACAACGGACGAGTTAATGACGCTGGTTAACAAGTTCATTGAAGAAAAAACAATCTGCTAATCCACGAGATGCGCGGCCCAAATTACTGCTTAGGAGAAGATCATGGGTTTGTTCGATAAATTGAAATCTCTGGTTTCTGATGACAAAAAAGACACCGGAACTATTGAGATTGTTGCCCCGCTCTCTGGCGAGATCGTCAACATCGAAGACGTGCCGGATGTCGTTTTTGCGGAAAAAATTGTGGGTGATGGCATTGCCATCAAACCTACTGGCAACAAAATGGTTGCGCCGGTAGATGGCACCATCGGTAAAATTTTTGAAACCAATCATGCGTTCTCTATCGAATCTGATAGCGGCATTGAGCTGTTCGTTCACTTCGGTATTGATACCGTTGAACTGAAAGGCGAAGGTTTCAAACGTATCGCTGAAGAAGGCCAGCGTGTGAAAGTCGGCGACCCGGTTATCGAATTCGATCTGCCGCTGCTGGAAGAAAAAGCCAAGTCTACCCTGACTCCGGTTGTTATCTCCAACATGGACGAGATCAAAGAGCTGATCAAACTGTCCGGTAGCGTAACCGTGGGTGAAACCCCGGTTATCCGCATCAAGAAGTAATTCATGCCGCAGAAGAATGGCGCCTCTAAGGGCGCCATTTTTTTATATCGTCGCTTTAAACGGTCGATAGCATTTCTCCCTCGACAACACCTTCATGCCCTCCGGGGAGCTTTCCAGAATCCGCTTCTCGCTGTCAGAGACCAGCAAATCACACTGATATCCGCCAACCGCCCCAAACAGCGAGCTGACTTCGCAGGCATCTTCCAGCGCCTCACTGCCTGAGGTATCAAAATGTCCAACAACTCTTCCCAGCTGACGAACCACTAAACGGTAGCTCTTCATACTCCCTCCTCTGGCGGTGGAAGAATTAACTCATCACAACCCTGCTCATCAGTCCAGGTCATCACCGTCAGTACCCGCTGCGCAGCGGCACGCGCGGCATCGCTCAGCGGCATCCCGCAAACTAAACCGCTAACCAGCTCGGCGCAAAAAAGGTCTCCCGTGCCCTTCAGGTCTGTTTCAACACGCGGATGTTCCACCATCTCAACTGACTCTGCGCTAACCACCAACACGTTGATCGAGGAGTTATCAATTCCCGGCGCGCTGGTAATCACTACCCATTTCAGCGAATCAGATAGCAGGCTGCGTGCAGCGATAATCGCCTCCTGCTGATTGTGGCAAGGCAGGCCGCTTAGCGTCTCCAGCTCAAACAGGTTAGGCGTGATAACCTGCGCCAGTGGCAGCAGATGGATGCGATATGCTTCGGGAATCTCCGCCTTGACGTAGATGCCGCTATCCACATCGCCAATGACCGGGTCGACCAGAATGCAAAGATCTGGATGATGCTCGCGGATGCGGCACAACCATTGCGCTAACCGTTCAATCTGCACCGCACTGCCCATATAGCCAGTGGTGACCGCTCGCAGTTCGCGCAGAGCATCACGCTCTTCCAGCGCCTTTAAATACCCGACAAACCACTCTTCCGGAATAACGCCGCCATAGTACGTATCATAATGCGGGGTATTGCTGAACAGCACCGTCGGCACCGCCATCACCCGCAGGCCGTGCTGCTTTATCGCCGGTATCGCAATGCTATTTCCGACGCTGCCGTAGACCACTTGCGATTGCACGGCCACAATATCGACCTGTAGCGCCCGACTTTTATCGTTGAAGAGCACCGATTGTATTTCGTCTTGCTGACCCATCCTTTCTCCTCCCGCTGGACAGCGGGTCATACTCTGATTATCATTCGTCCTATGCTAAAATTCATTTTGTCATAGGTCAATAATGTTTGTCGGAAAAACCGCTAGTGAGATCTTCGATAACGTCCGCCATCTGGTACAAAGCGGCGTATTAAAACCAGGCGATGTTCTGCCGCCGGTTCGCGAGCTGGCTACCAATCTCTCGGTTAACCGCAACACCGTCGCTTCAGCCTATAAGCGGTTAGTCACCTCCGGATTAGCCATCAGCCAGGGGCGTAATGGTACGGTCATCAAGACATACAATACTCTCCCCGAGCTTGAAGGGGGCGATCCCTCTTCGCCGTTGAAAGATATTTCCAGCGGCAATCCTGACCCTAATCGTCTGGCCGACATTAAACGCTACTTCAGCGCTATCGCAGTCACCCCACGTCTGTACGGCGATGCGGCAGTTGAACCGCAGCTTGCCGCCTGGGCCCGCACCTGGGTGAATAAAGACTTGGGCATAGACGCCGAGATTAACCTCGCCAGCGGCGCTATCGATGCGCTTGAGCGTCTGCTTTGCGCCCTGCTGTTGCCCGGCGATAGCGTGGCTATCGAAGACCCCTGCTTTCTCAGCAGTATCAACATGCTGCGCTATGCCGGTTTTAACCCTTCGCCAGTGCCGGTGGATGGTGAAGGGGTGCAGCCCGCAGCGCTTGAAGAAGCGCTACGCAACGGCGCGCGCGCGCTCATTATTACCCCCCGCGCGCACAACCCCACTGGCTGTAGCCTCAGCGAAACACGCGCCCGGGCGATACGTGAAATACTAGCCCGCTACCCGCAGGTTCTGGTGATTGTCGATGATCATTTTGCGCTGCTGTCCGCTACGCCATGGTACTCCCCGCTGGCCGCTGAAACTCAGCGCTGGGCGCTGGTACGGTCGCTGTCAAAAACGCTGGGACCGGATATGCGCCTGGCCATTGTCGCCAGCGATCCAGACACATCGGCGGCGCTGCGTCTGCGCCTGAACTCCGGCAGCCAATGGGTCAGCCATCTGCTGCAGGATCTGGTGCTGGCCTGCCTGAATGATAGCGCCTTTATGGCATCTTTAACGCAGAGCCAACGCCACTATCGCCAACAACATGAAAAACTGGTCACCGCGCTCTCTCAGCGTGGACTCACCCATTTTACGCCTGGAGACGGTCTTAACTTTTGGCTTCCCCTGGAGAAACCCAGCCAGCCGATTGCCCTACGTCTGGCGCACGCGGGTTGGCTGGTTCGCGAAGGAGAAACGTTCGGTGTTGGCGCACCGTCGCACGGACTCCGCCTTTCGCTCGCCACACTGAACGATGATGAAATCAATAAACTCGCCGATGATTTATGCCAGGTATTACAACAACATTGACAGGAGTTAACGCTATGCAGATCCACTTTATTGTCCATGAAGTCTTTGAAGCGCCGGGAGCGTATCTGCATTGGGCGCAGGCGCGCGGTTACGCTACCAGTTGGTCACGCGTTTACGCGGGTGATGCACTGCCAGAAAATGCGGATGACTTTGATATGCTGGTTGTGCTGGGCGGCCCGCAATCGCCGCGCACGACGCTATCTGAATGCCCTTATTTTGATACCCACGCCGAGCAGCGCTTAATCGCCCAGGCGATTGCTGCCGGGCGAACGGTCATTGGCATTTGCCTCGGCTCGCAACTGATTGGCGAAGCGCTGGGCGCGCCGGTGATGCAAAGCCCGGAAAAAGAGATTGGTCATTATCCGCTAACGCTAACCACTGCGGGCCTGCAGGATAGCAAACTCTCCCACTTTGGCCCTTCACTGGTGGTTGGCCACTGGCATAATGACATGCCGGGACTGACCCCGGAAGCGGAAGTGATGGCCTCCAGCGAAGGCTGCCCGCGGCAGATAGTGAAATATCGCGACCGGGTATATGGTTTCCAATGCCATATGGAATTTGATGCTGAGGTCATTGAACTGCTGATTGCTCATTCGCAGCCAGAGCTCAGCGCCGCCAGAGGCAGACGTTTCATCCGCAGCGAACAAGAAATGCGCGGCTGGGACTACCGTGAGATGAATCAGAAACTGTGGACGTTTCTCGACAAACTGACGATGAATTAACCAAAAGCGATCGTTTTTCTTAAAGCTAAATCCCCTCACTGCGGAAAGAGTAAACTTTATCGCGAACAAACCACTATGGAAGGGACTCAAGATGAAGAATATTCTCTGCGCGGTGATGGCATTATTTCTTACACTTCCCGCCTTTGCCAAACTCAACGCTTATCAAGAAGCGCGCATTAACGCGATGCTCGACGCCCTGGCGCAAAAGAAAGATCTGATCTTCGTGCGCAACGGTGATGCCCATACCTGCGAGGAAGCAGTCTCACACCTGCGGCTAAAATTAGGCAATACCCGAAATCGCATCAATACCGCCGAGCAATTTATTGATAAGGTAGCATCATCGTCGTCTATTACTGGGAAGCCCTATATCGTCAGGATCCCTGGAAAAAGCGACGAAAACGCGCAGCCGTACCTGCACACCCTGATCGCTGAGACGGATAAAACGGTCACGGCGGAAAATCAATAGCTCACAAAAAGGGCCATCAGAGATGCATAATCCCAACCCGCAGTTAAAAGCCGCCATTGAAGCCTGCGATCGCGCCATCTCGCAGGAGGATTACGCCAGCCTGATGGAGTATTACGCCGAAGACGCCGCGCTGGTGGTTAAGCCGGGAATGGTAGTCAGGGGCAAAGAGAATATCCGCAAAGCGTTTATCGCCATCGCCGATTATTTTCAGCACCGGCTGGTGGTGACGCAGGGGAAGATGGAGATTATTGAAGGCGGCGGCAATGCGCTGGTGATTATGGAAACCCGGCTGGATATCCCGACGGCGGAAGGCGGCACGACACAGGTCACGCGGCGCGCAACCTATGTCTTTCGCCAGCAGGGTGAGCGCTGGCTATGTACCGTAGATAACTCCTACGGTACTGACCTGCTCGACGCTCCCGAGGTTTAAATCCCCGCGCCCTGGGCGAAGTGCTCTTCGCCAAAGACCCCAGTAGAGAGGTAGCGATCGCCCCGATCGCAGACGATCGCCACCACTACCGAGCCAGGGTTTTCACGAGCAATACGTAATGCGCCAGCCACCGCACCGCCTGAACTGACGCCGCAGAAAATACCTTCCCGTACCGCCAGCATTCGCATGATGTTTTCCGCATCCTGCTGATGAATATCCAGAACTTCATCCACCAGCTGTGCGTTAAAAATGCCCGGCATATATTCGGCTGGCCAGCGGCGAATCCCCGGAATACTGCTTCCCTCTTCTGGTTGCAGCCCGACAATGCTCACCGCTTTATCCTGCTCGCGCAGAAAGCGTGAAACGCCGGTAATGGTCCCGGTTGTGCCCATACTGGAGACAAAATGGGTGATTCGTCCATCAGTCTGCTGCCAGATCTCCGGCCCGGTGGTGGTGTAGTGCGCGTAAGGGTTATCCGGATTATTGAACTGATCCAAAAGCTTACCTTCGCCGCGTTGGGCCATTTCCAGCGCCAGATCGCGCGCCCCTTCCATGCCCTGCTCTTTGGTGACCAGAATCAGCTCAGCGCCGTAGGCGCGCATAGCGGCACGACGCTCCTGACTCATGTTATCCGGCATCAGCAACTTCATCTGATAGCCTTTGAGCGCAGCAATCATTGCCAGCGCGATGCCGGTATTGCCGCTGGTCGCTTCAATCAGCACATCGCCGGGCTTAATCTCGCCGCGCTTTTCGGCTTCAACAATCATCGACAGCGCCGCGCGATCTTTCACCGACCCCGCAGGGTTGTTCCCTTCCAGCTTGACCCAGATTTCGCTGCCGTTGTCAGGCGCAAGGCGTTGTAATTTCACCAGAGGCGTATTGCCAATTGTTTGTTCTAATGTATTCACGGTTTTTGCCCAATAAAAAGGCCGGGTGAGAGTTTACCCGGCCTGCAAACGTCCCCGGATGGCGACGCATTGCGTCTAACCCGGGCTACCAAATCCTGCCGTTGCGAAAACGGCGATAAACTTGCGGATTAAGCTATCAGGCCGATTCAGCCAGAGCAAGCTCCCCGCGTGGCTCGATACGTTCATTGCCGTTGTACAGGCGTGCATTTTGCAAGCCGACAAACAGGCGCTCCCCGCGATACGGCGCATCTTCTCCCTGCAATACCACGGTCAACGGTTCGTCATACCACCCAAGGGGCTGAACAACTAATTGGGTGTAGTGCCCTTTGGGGCTGGCTTCCAGTACCTGTACCGGCAGCGGCGAATCAAGGCTGGTGCGACGGCTGATATCCACTTCCCACGGACGCAGGAACAGATCGACCGGCCCCTGGTATGCCGGGGTATAGCCCAGCGGCCAACGATGCGCGCCGACGTGGAACTGACCGCCGCGAATGGTGCCTTTCAGGCGGTTAACTTCGCCCATAAACTCCAGCACAAAGCGGGTGGCAGGCTCACGCCACACCAGGTCAGGCGCATCGGCCTGTTCGATATTGCCCTGGCTCATCACTACCACACGATCCGCCACTTCAGTGGCTTCTTCCTGATCGTGGGTCACAAATACGCTGGTAAATTTCAGCTCTTCATGCAGCTGACGTAGCCAGCGCCGCAGTTCTTTACGCACCTGAGCATCCAGCGCACCGAAAGGTTCATCCAGCAGCAGGATTTGCGGTTCAACCGCCAGCGCACGAGCCAAAGCCACGCGCTGCTTTTGCCCGCCGGAGAGCTGGGCCGGATAGCGATCGGCCAGATGCGCCAGCTGCACCATTTCCAGCAGTTTGGTCACTTTTGCTTTAATACCGGCAGCATTCGGACGTTCACGCTTAGGCAGCACCGTCAGGCCAAAAGCAATGTTGTCGAACACCGTCATATGGCGAAACAGCGCGTAGTGCTGGAACACGAATCCAACTTTGCGATCGCGCGCATGCACACGGCTCACATCGGTGCCGTGAAAACGGATATGCCCGCTGGACTGATTCTCCAGCCCGGCAATAATACGCAGCAGCGTAGTTTTCCCGGAGCCGGACGGCCCCAGCAGCGCAACCATCTGTCCGGAGGGGATATCCAGTGAGATATCATTCAGCACCTGGGTGCGACCAAAAGACTTCTTAATATTGGCAATCTCAATGCTCATGATTTCCCTCCAGTTGCGCGCGTTTTTCCTGATTGGCCAAACGCCATTGCACCATACTCTTCAAAAACAAGGTCAAAATAGCCATTAATGTCAGCAGGGCGGCGGCAGTAAACGAACCGACGGTATTATAGTCCTGCTCAAGTAATTCAATTTGCAGCGGCAGCGATAAGGTTTCGCCGCGAATCGAGCCGGAAACCACCGACACGGCGCCGAATTCACCGATGGCGCGGGCGTTAGTCAGCACCACGCCGTAAAGCAGCGCCCAGCGGATGTTCGGCAGCGTAACCCGGCGGAACATCTGCCAGCCTGAAGCGCCGAGCAAAATCGCCGCTTCATCTTCATTACTGCCTTGACTCATCATTACCGGCACCAGCTCGCGAACCACGAACGGACAGGTCACAAAGATGGTCGCCAGCACCATGCCCGGCCAGGCGAACATGATCTGCAGGTTGTGCTCATCGAGCCAACCGCCCAGCGGGCCGTTAGAACCGTAAAACAGCAAATAAACCAGCCCCGCCACCACTGGCGAGACGGCAAACGGGATATCCAGCAGCGTCAGCAGCAGCTGGCGGCCCGGAAAAGTAAAGCGCGTCACCAGCCAGGCAAGCAGCACACCGAACACCAGGTTCACCGGCACGGTAATCAAAGCAATCATCACCGTCAGCCAGATAGCATGCAGCATGTCCGGGTCGGCAAGGTTTTGCAGCACTGGCATCAGACCTTTGCTAAAGGCCTGCACGAAGATATAGACCATCGGCACAATCAGAATGAAAGCAGAAACCAGCATTCCGGTACCAATCAGAAACCATTTTCCCCAGTTAATGCGGGGCGCGTCATAACGCTTCAATTGAGCAACGATCGCCATTAGTGACCTACCACACGTCGACCAAAGCGACTTTGCAGGGTGTTAATTGAGAACAGCAGTAGTAACGATGCCGCGAGGATCACCGAAGCAATCGCGCTGGCGGCAGGGTAATCAAACTCCTGCAAACGAACGAAAATCATCAGCGAGGTCACTTCCGTTTTCCACGCGATATTACCGGCGATAAAAATCACCGCACCGAACTCGCCGAGGCTACGGGTAAACGACAACGCAATCCCAGCCAGCAGCGCCGGAGACAGCTCCGGCAACACCACTTTGCGAAAGCTCTGCAGACGCGTCGCGCCCAGCGTTTCCGCAGCTTCTTCATACTCCGGACCCAGCTCTTCGAGCACTGGCTGCACCGTACGCACCACAAACGGGATGCTGGTAAAGGCCATCGCTACTGCGATACCCAGCCAGGTATAAGTCACTTTGATATCAAACTTCGCCAGCCACTCGCCGTAAAAACCGTTGACCGAGAATAGCGACGCCAGCGTCAGGCCCGCTACCGCCGTCGGCAGGGCAAACGGCAGATCCATCAACGCATCCAGCAGCGTACGGCCCGGAAAACGGTAGCGCGTAAGGATCCATGCCATCAGCAAACCGAATACGCCGTTGAAAATCGACGCCACGAAGGCCGACAGCAGGGTGACTTTATAGGCCGCCACCACCTGAGGATTAGTGACCACATCCCAGTACTGAGCCCAGGTCATCTCAGAGAGCTGCATCACCAGCGCGCTCAACGGCAGCAGCAGAATCAAGCAAACAAACAGCAGACTGGTGCCGAGGCTCAGGGTAAAGCCCGGCAGCACGCGCTTTGATGCAACAGCAAACATTACTTACGCCCCGCAGCCAACAGTTTGTCCAGCTCACCGCCGCTGACAAAGTGTGTTTTCATCACTTCCGGCCATGATCCAAACTGGTCTTCCACGCGGAAGAGTTCAGTCTGCGGGAATTTATCTTTCAATCCATCCATCACTTTCGGGTTGTTCACGCGATAGTAATAGTCGGTAATAATTGTCTGCGCTTGTGGGCTGTAGAGCCATGTCAGATAGGCCTTCGCCGCCTTTTCCGTACCGTTGGCTTTGACATTTTTATCCACCCAGGCCACCGGGAATTCAGCCAGGATATTGGTTTTAGGAATAACCACCTCGAATCCCTGATCTTCGTACTGTTTGCGGATGTTATTCACTTCCGATTCAAAACTAATCAGTACATCGCCCAACCCGCGTTCCGCAAAGGTGGTAGTAGCACCGCGACCACCGGTATCAAACACTTCGACGTTCTTCAGAAATTGGGTCATAAACTGCTCGGTTTTGGCTTTATCGCCACCGTCAGCTTTATCCGCGGCGCCCCACGCGGCTAAATAGGTATAACGCGCGTTGCCTGAGGTTTTCGGGTTCGGGAAAATCAGTTTCACATCGGAGCGCACCAGGTCATTCCAGTCGTGAATATTTTTCGGATTGCCTTTGCGCACCAGGAATCCCATGGTGGAGTAAAACGGCGAGCTGTTATTCGGCAAACGGCTTTGCCAGTCGGCCGGAATCAGCTTGCCTTTGTCGTGCAAGATCTGCACGTCGGTCACCTGGTTATAGGTCACCACGTCGGCCTTCAGGCCTTGCAGAATCGCCAGCGCCTGTTTTGATGACCCGGCATGAGATTGTTTAATCGTCAGCTTGTCGCCGCCATTATCTTTCGCCCACTGCTGTTCAAACGGCGGGTTAAGGGCGGCAAACAGCTCGCGGGAAACATCGTAGGAACTGTTCAGCAGTTCCGTCGCCTGCGCCTGCGCAACTAACAGCACAGAAGCTGCCAGAGCCAGATATCCTTTTTTCAGTGTTTTAACGGCCATTGCGCACCCTTATCAATTTGATGACTTTCTGGTGATCATCATATTTATAACGGTGATGAAAGGAGTAACGGTTTTATATACCGTTTGGCGATTTGGAAGTCGAAAAGAGAATAAGTAAATAGAATTGCTTTGCCAGATGGCAGAAAACAGGCCTCTCTTACGGATGAAGGAGAGGCCTTTACGCTTACAGCGCCTGAATACGCTCCAGCGACGGCGCGAAGTAGTACCCGCCGGTCACCGGTTTAGTAAAGCGCAGCATCGCATCGCGCTTACCATCGGTATCGCCGAACATACTCAGCAACTGCTGCTCAATATTGTACAGGCGCGCGCAGTAGGCACAGAAGTAGAGACCATGAACGCCGCTGGCGGTGCCGTACGGCAGGCTCTGGCGCACAATCTTCAGCCCTTTACCATCTTCCTTCAGATCCACGCGGCTCAGGTGGGAGGTTTCCGGACGATCGTCGCCGTCAATCTCTTCATTGGCTTCTTTGGTACGACCAATCATCATTTCCTGATCAGGAACGCTCATGCGGTTAAGCTGTTTGAGGTTATGCTCCCAGCGCTGAACGAAAACGTAGCTGCCGCCTGCATCAACGCCATCTTTGATAACGGCGACTTCACGGCGCGTCTCTTCACCCGCCGGGTTTTCGGTGCCATCAACAAAGCCGCTCAGGTCGCGCTCTTCAATCCAGCGGAAGCCGTGAATCTCTTCTTTAACTTCAATGATGTTACCAAACGCAGCCATTGCCGCCTGGGCAACAGAGAAGTTCACCTCATGCTGCGCGGACAAAATGTGGATCAGCACATCATACTGAGTTGATGGCGCCAGACCTTTACCATAGACCGGGAAGTCTTTTAACTCTTCCGCGCCCACGCCGCCGCTCAGTTGACGCCAGACGTTATGGCCAAAAGCAACCACCGCCCCTAGCTTAGCATCCGGATATTTCGCCTCAAAAGTAGCTAATTTATCGGCAAAAACCTTGCTGGCTTCACGCAGTGCATCAACGTCGCCTTTAACATTCGCTTCAATCCAAATCGCCGCACGGCAATGTTCCGGCAAAATGCCGCTCTGAACCTGAGACATCGCTCCTCCTGAAATTATACAGCCACAACGCTGTGGCATTTTTAAGGCGCTATTGTACTCGTTTTTTCAGAACGTCGAGTCACTTCAGATCAAATTAGCGACGCCAGATAATCTCGCTCACAGGCCAGCTCTTCAGCGTGTCGTCAGAAGGCATCAGCTCTTCAGGCCCGCTCCAGTTGCCAGTGAATACATAGCTGATGTGCTGGCTGCCTTCGGCTTTACATTCCACAACCGTGCCGTTGTCATGATGGCCTTTCTGACAGTTGCCGAAAGCTTTACTGTAGATGTCGCTAAACGGCGTGCCAACTTTCACGCCGCTGGCGGCTTCGATATTGCTATCGCGCACGTCGATACGGCTGATGGTGCCGCTCTCACCGTTGATGGTTAGCGCGACCTTGTCATCTTTTAACGCTTCGAAATAGCGCACGATGTTGCCGTTGGCGGTTTTCATACCGCTGCGCAGGCGATAGTTGCTGCCAATCGCATCGCTGATGGCCTGCTCGCTCATCGGCGTCGCGGCGGTCAGATTGCCCACGCCCTGCTCGGTAACCTCCGTTGAGGAACCAAACCAGTTCCACGGATAGGCAGCTGACCAGTTGACCGCGCTCATTGTTGAGCAACCGGTTAAGACCAGCGGTAATGCGCAGAGAAGTAAACGTCGCGATTTCATGACTCAGTCCTTTCTTATTAATTCAACGCATGTTGGAGTACACGATCGGCAAAAAGTGCCCTTAAAGCTGTTCGTCACGAAAACAGGCTTTCAGTCGACGGCTGCTCAACAGCCACCAGAGCGCGTAAAGATCCGCCGCCAAAAGGGCGATGGTCAACGCCGAAGGTGATTCACCGCTCAGCCACAGTAACGGCTGCCAGACCAACAGCAATACTTGCGAGAAGACCAGCAGCCAGCGCATCAGCGGCCAAAGCCGAGGAAATTTTTGACGGTGTCCGCTGACGACAAACGCCAGCACTGCCGGAATACCGGGCAGCAACCCCAGCCAAAAATTGTCATGATTCGGATAAAACAGATTCAGCAACGCATCGCCCTGTTGGCGCGACGCGCCTGCCATCAGAAATAGCACCCACGTCCGCGCCTGCAACAGCAGCACGCACCAAAAAAGGAACGGCAAACGCAGGCGACCATGGCTATCAAAATCGGAGGGGATAAATTCAGTATTCTTCATCTTCAATTAAGCGTTTACCGAGGCACAGCACGTCCGAATGCTCATAGCCGAGCCGCTCGTACATCCCCTGAACCACGTCGTTATCTTCACGTATCATAATGTTGATTTTTGGACAGCCGCGGGCAATCAGCTTTTTCTCCAGCCGGTTAAGCAACGCATTCGCAATGCCGCGACCACGGTATTCAGGGTGCACGCCAAGGTAATAAGCCGACCCGCGATGGCCGTCGTAACCCCCCATTACCGTGCCGACAACTTCGCCATTAACCTCAGCAACCAGGAACAAGCTGGCATCGTGGTTCAGCTTACGTTCAATATCCATTTCCGGATCGTTCCATGGCCGCAGGAGATCGCAACGCTCCCACAAGGTAATCACCTCTTCAAAATCTTGCTGGCGAAAAACGCGTATCTCCATGGTATTGCCCACCATTAACGGTTAAAAACAGTGATTATGGCGCGATTGCGCTCGATAGCCAATATCAGGCGCAATGAGCCGCAAAAAATGGCATAATGTGACTTTGTCATGTATTGAAATGAAAAGTAAAACAATTCTTATTTTGAATGGTCGTATCAGAAAACACGATACGATATAACATTGGTTACCACTTGTTTGCAATTCAGGCCGAATGAGCACTTTTAAACCCTTAAAAATACTTTCTTCGCGCCGCCAGGTGCTGAAAGCCGGGCTGGCAGCAATCACCCTTTCAGGGATCGCCTCACAGGCCAGCGCGAAAGAACAACCGTTAAAAACATCTAACGGTCACAGCAAACCCGCCGCGAAGAAAAAAGGCGCTAAACGCGTCGTGATGCTCGACCCGGGCCATGGCGGTATTGATACCGGCGCTATTGGCCATAACGGCTCAAAAGAGAAACACGTCGTGCTGGCTATCGCTAAAAACGTGCGCAGCATTCTGCGCAGCAACGGCATTGATGCGCGGCTGACGCGCAGCGGGGATACTTTTATTCCGCTGTACGATCGCGTGGAGATAGCTCACCAGCACGGTGCCGACCTCTTCATGTCGATTCACGCCGACGGTTTCACCAACCCGAGCGCAGCCGGGGCCTCCGTATTCGCCCTTTCCAACCGCGGCGCCAGTAGCGCCATGGCAAAATACCTCTCCGATCGTGAAAACCGTGCGGATGAGGTCGCTGGCAAGAAAGCGACGGATAAAGACCACCTATTACAGCAAGTGCTGTTTGACCTGGTACAAACTGATACCATCAAAAACAGCTTGACGCTCGGCTCGCATATTCTGAAAAAGATCAAGCCGGTGCATAAGCTGCACAGCCGCAATACTGAACAGGCGGCGTTCGTGGTGCTAAAGTCGCCATCGATTCCTTCGGTGCTAGTAGAGACGTCGTTTATTACCAATCCAAACGAAGAAAAACTGCTCGGCACCACCGCGTTCCGGCAGAAAATCGCCACGGCGATTGCTAACGGCATTATTAGTTATTTCCACTGGTTCGATAACCAGAAAGCCCATTCGACGAGACGTTAATGAAACCCGACGCGCAGCAGGTAAAAGCATTCCTTCTTCAGTTGCAGGATACTATCTGCCAAAAGCTGAGCGCCGTTGACGGCAGCGATTTCGTTGAGGATAGCTGGCAGCGGGATGCCGGCGGCGGCGGACGCAGCCGGGTGCTGCGCGATGGCGGAATCTTTGAGCAGGCAGGCGTGAACTTTTCTCACGTACACGGCGATGCGATGCCGGCTTCTGCTACCGCTCACCGCCCTGAGCTAGCGGGACGCAGCTTCGAAGCCATGGGCGTGTCGCTGGTGGTGCATCCGCGCAGTCCGTACATTCCCACCAGCCATGCCAACGTGCGCTTTTTTATTGCGGAAAAACCGGGCGCTGACCCAGTGTGGTGGTTCGGCGGCGGCTTCGATTTAACCCCCTATTACGGTTTTGAAGAAGATGCCGTTCACTGGCATCGTACCGCCCGTGATTTATGCTACCCCTTCGGCGAAGAGGTTTATCCACACTATAAAAAGTGGTGCGACGACTACTTCTTCCTCAAACATCGTAACGAGCAGCGCGGTATCGGCGGGCTGTTTTTCGATGATTTGAATACCCCGAATTTCGACCATTGTTTCGACTTTATGCAGGCGGTTGGCAACGGCTATACCGACGCATATTTACCGATTGTCGAGCGACGTAAAGAGATGCTCTGGGGCCAGCGCGAGCGCGATTTTCAACTCTACCGTCGCGGGCGCTACGTAGAGTTCAATCTGGTGTGGGATCGCGGAACCCTGTTCGGCCTGCAAACAGGCGGACGCACCGAATCCATCCTGATGTCGATGCCTCCGCTGGTCCGCTGGGAATATGATTATCAGCCAGAAGCGGGCAGCCCGGAGGCGGCGCTAGGCGAATTTATTCAGGTTCGCGACTGGCTATAAGCGCCCCATCATTATGCCCACTGCCGCATCCTTTGATGCAGCGTCAGCGACGGTTTCTCGGCGAACAACTGCTGATAATCGGTGGCGAACTGCCCCAAATGCCAGAATCCCCACTGCATCGCGGCATCCTTAACCGTCGTGCTCTGCGACCAGGGGCTAATCAGCTCCCGGCGCACCGCGTTTAACCGAATGCGCTTCAGCCACGCGTTCGGGCCAATCCCCAGAATGGCGTGAAAAGCGTTTTGCAGCGTGCGGCGGCTAACATGCAACTGATTACATAAGTCGAGAACGGTCAGCGGCTCCGACATATTCTCCAGCACATATTCCCGCGCTCGGGATAATAGTCGTCGATAGCTTTGATGGCTGATGCTCTCGGCGGTGACCATCGGCTGCGCCTCCTCCAACATCGCCCCCATCGCCAGCAGTAAATTATCGCCCAACACTTTGCGTACAGCGGGTTGATGGAGGTTTTCCGGGTTCTCGCTAAACGTCGCCAGCGCCTGCTGCACAAAACCCCATAGCGCCGCTTTGTGCTGTCCTTTCACCTCCAGCGCCGACTGGTTACGCAACATATGCAGCACTCTTTCCGGATGATGCAGGAAGCCGGCCTGGCGGGAAATCACATCTTCCGAGATAACCACCCCAAGAATGGTGTAATCATCCGGCGTACTGAGTTCAAACTCCGTACCGCCGGGTCGGGTAGCGATTTCCGCACTGCCAATACACTGCGAGCCAATAAACCCCTGCTCGCCGCGGGTTGCCGGAATGCCGAACCAAAAAGAGTTAGGCCATACCAGGCAGGATTGACGCAGCGCCAGGCCAGTATATTCGCGAAAAACCTGAATATCATCGAGCAGGATTTCAGTGAATTCACCGTGGAATTTTCCCGGATGAAGTTGATCGTAAATCTGCTGCCAGGCGGTAATCGTCAGGGCATGTTCATAAACATCGGTGGTACGCCGCTGGTGGACGTTATCCACCTCCACCATCGGCGTCAGCTTAACGTCTTCGGGTAATGCTTCATGATAAAGATGGTGCAGGTTTGCCGGTTTTTTCTTTTTCATGATCTTTTGAGCCGGGAACACTGTCGCGCTCCCGGCACCTCCGACTGGTTAATTTTTTAAGCGATAGCGACTACTGCGTTTACGCAACGCCCCGGCAGAAAAGAGCTGCTCCAGCGCCTTTCTGGCTTCTTCAAGCGACCAGCCGAAATGCGCGGCCACCTCCCCTGCCGTCATTCCCTGACGCACCGATGTCAGCAGCGCCACCAGGGCTTCTGATGACTCCGTCGTTGCAGGTGCCTCCGGCGTTTCCTGTTGGCGTTGAAAGCCACTAATCAGCCGCTGGGTATCCTCTTCCGGTCGGCCAATTTCCCGGCGGCTAATAACACGGCCCGTGCGCTGTGCAGCAGCGCTTCCGGCATCCAGCGCCGCACGGCATGCCGCCAGATCGCCTTCAATCACCAGCGTCAGCCTCCCCGGGTCGAGAACTTCATGGCTGAGTAGACGCACGTTGGCCGCTTTCAGCATGGCATCCGCCGCGTCAACGGCGGCAACCATGCCATCCACTTCCAGTAATCCCAGCGCGTTGATCATCACAGCCCCCTTACGCGCGCTGGATTGGATGACGGGCTATATCCAGAACGGCATCAGTAAAGGCATTGCAGGCGGCTTTACAGGCAGCCTGGCTTCCCGTCAAAAACGCCGCCGAATAGTTGGTTTCTGACGGCGGTGGCACGTAGGTCACCAACTGGACGTCCGCTGATTTCAACGCTGCATCGATACCAAACGTCGCTTCTAAAGGCGGCGCGACCAGATAGGCCAACGGGTCACCCAGCGCAATGCCTGAAGTCGACGAGAGATACGAGCCGGTGCGCGAAACTACATGTGCCAGAAACGCCGTATCTTCGGCGTCATTGGCCCACTGAAACGCCGCGCCGCCTTCAATATGCGCGACCATCGCATCCAGACCGGCGCGAACCTCCGCCGGGTTAGGCCCCCCCAACATAATCAACACTTCCCCCGCTGTCGGCGAGGGACCATGAGCCGCCCCGGCGTACAGAGAGCGGCCATAAACCACTTCCACCATTGCCTGTTTTGTCGCTTCGTCAGCGGCAATATAAGTCACGTCATCAGAATCTGCCGTGATGAGTCCGAGGCTACGTATATGTGGCGGTAATTTAAGTTCGCGCGCGAAACCGTCATTCACCGAAGCAATCACGCGCATGGCCGTCACCGAGGGGCGAATTAAATCTAATGCAGGCATGATGCCTCCTTAACGAGTCATGTTGATGCCGGAAGCCTTCTGCTCCAGCATGCGTTTGGCCAAATCAACGATCACCGCGGCCGCCTCTACCGGCGGCGTACCGCCCTGGTGAATATTCGAAATACAGGTACGATCCGCTTCAACGGTAGTCGCCACGCGCGGAGAGTAAACGGCATAGCAGGAGAGGCTTTCCGACTGCCCTAGCCCAGGACGCTCACCCACCAATAGGACAACGACTTTCGCACCGAGAATTTCGCCAATCTGATCTTCGATTTTGACGCGCCCGTAGCGCACGAAGAACGGCGTGCCGACCTTCAATCCAGCCTGTTTCAGGCCCGACAGCAGCGGCGGCAAGATCTCTTCATAGTTGACGGTGATCGCGTCGGTCGAGAGGCCATCGGAAACCACCACCTGCACATCCGGGCTCATTACGCACTGTGACTTCAGCGCGTCAATCGCTTCAGCACTCAGGCGACGCCCCATATCCGGGCGCGTCAGGTAGAGGTTTTTGTCGCTAATTTCTGAACGCACTTCCAGTAGGCCCTGGGTTTTCACCCACTCTTCCGGCACCTCTTTCAGCACCGTATCTTTGGAGCGTGAATGGTCGGCAAGAAAGCGCAACAGCGCGAGGGTGCGCGGGCGTGGACCGGCACGACCGGTACAAACACGCGCCACGGTGCTGCGCTTCAGCTCGGCCAGCACTTCCGCACGATGCGGCTGCTGCACGCCAATCCAGGCCTTGGCTTCAGGCGAACCTAAATCCAGTTCGCAACTCTCCGCGGCAACTTCACACTGGCTGGCGCACTTCGTCACCGCCGCCTGCGGCGCTGCCGCCGTGGTTTGCGGTTGTCCCATTGACGCCATCACGCTACGTACAATTTCTTCAATCTGCTTTTGATCCATCATGTGTCATCCCCGCGTCATCAAAAGAACAGTGACGGATCGCCCGCCCGTTTGGTCAGGCGACCGTTTGCCATAATGCCCATGGTTTCCAGCCAGCGTTCGAACTCCGGCGACGGCCGTAAATTCAGTAACTGACGGACGGTGGCGGTATCGTGAAACGCGGTGGTCTGATAGTTGAGCATGATGTCGTCGCCGAGCGGCATGCCCATGATGTAGTTGCAACCGGCGGTGGCGAGCAGAATCATCAGATTTTCGTTGAGGTTCTGGTCGGCGTCAGCGTGGTTGGTGTAGCAGCAGTCGCAGCCCATCGAGATGCCGCTCAGCTTGCCCATAAAGTGATCTTCCAGACCCGCGCGGATAATCTGCCGGTCGTTGTAGAGATACTCTGGTCCGATAAATCCCACCACGGTGTTAACGAGGAACGGATCGTAGTGCCGCGCCAGCCCGTAGTTACGTGCTTCCATCGTCACCTGATCGGCACCGAAGTTCGCGCCAGCCGACAGCGCCGAGCCCTGCCCGGTTTCAAAGTACAGGCAGTTTTCCCCGGCGATACGGTTGAACTCCGCACCAACCGCGCGCGCTTCATCAAGCATCGCCAGCTCCACGCCGAACTCTTTTAAGCCCTTCTCACTGCCGCAGATACTCTGGAAAATCAGCCCGCCCGGCGCACCGCGACGAATCGCTTCGATCTGGGTGGTGACGTGCGCCAGTACGCAGCCCTGGGTCGGGATATTGAATTTGTCGATAACGCCGTAAACGGTATCGAGTACGCGGGTCAGGTTCTCCACGTCGTCTGTGACCGGGTTAACACCGATTACCGCATCACCCGCACCAAAGGAGAGTCCTTCGTAGATTTGTGCGGCAATACTCTGCACATCGTCACGGGTATCGTTCGGCTGCAGACGGCAGCTAAAGGTGCCCGGCAGGCCGATGGTAGTGTTGGCTTTTTTGATTACCGGCATTTTCTTCGCGCCGTAGATCAGGTCAGCGTTGGAACTGATCTTCGCCACCGCCGCCACCACTTCAGAGGTCAGCCCTTTGCGCACAAACGCGATATCGTCGCTGGTCACTTCATCGTTCAGCACGTATTCGCGCAGGTCGCTGATGGTCCAGTTTTTAATACGGTTATAGGCGGTTTCGTTGACGTCGTCCTGAATCAGACGCGTTACGCAATCCTCCTCGTAAGGGATCACCGGGTTATTACGAATATCGGCAACTGTCATATCGGACAGCACCTGCTTCGCCGCCACGCGCTGCTGCGAACTCTCCGCCGCCACGCCCGCCAGCACATCCCCCGAACGCAGTTCGTTGGCTTTAGCCAGCACCTCTTTTACATCCTTAAACTGATAAACATTGCCGAACAATGTGGTCTTTAGTTTCATAAGTCGTTCCCTCAGGAAGGAAATGCGAGTGATTTCACCGTCACCGGCACAACCGATCCGCCAAAAAGAGGCGTACCAATGTCGATATAGTCCCCCGCCCGGACGCTCACCTCATCGATGACCGCCAGCGGGAGTTGTTGTAACTGCGGGCGCAGCAGCATGCCCAGCGCCTTGCCAAAATCCTGCTCGGCTACCACCAGCAGGGGATGCGGATTGGGAAAACGCGCGATAAAGGCGACAAGCGCGTCAATAACCGTAAGTAATGCGACGTAGCGCACCGGAAGCGATGCGGGAAGCGCCAGCACGTAAGCATCGGTTTGAGGATCCAGATCGAGCTGTACCAGCGCCTGCTGCCAGGCCGTCACGAGGTCAGCAGACTCAAGCGGGATCGCCACCGGCAGGTTACGAATCGGCAAAGCGACATCGTCCAGCCAGATGGTGCTCCCGGAGAGCGACAGCGTGTGCGCTCCCGCGCCAATCACCGTGGCGCGCACGGTTTGCGCTGGAAACTGCACGTTCATTTCGCGCAGTCGCGGATGCTCATGCAGCGCCGTCGCCAACAGCGGCCCAATATCAGAAAAACAGAACGGATCGGCGGGCTGGTTGCGATAGCACTCGCCCACTCCGCCGGAAAGGGTAATCACATCTGGCTTCTTATCGGCGGGCAGCAATCCGGTTTGCATCAGCTTTTGCGCCAGTGGAGAGAGCATGCCATCGATAACCTCGACGATAAGCGTCGCCATCCGTCGCGCCACCTGAATCAGCTGGGTAGCGTTAAGCGAACGGGCATCGGTGCCAGCACCGAAAACCTCATCGACAATCCTCTGTCCCGGCTGATGGGCATGAACCACGCGCCCTTGCCCATCGGTCTCCAGCAGACGGCCACCAACGTTCAGGCAGGCGGTGCCGCTGACTTTTCCGGCATCAAACAGGGCGTAATTCGAGGTACCACCACCGATGTCGATGTTCAGCACCCGGCACAGGCGCTGTTCTGACAGGGTTTGCGCCCCGGCGCCGTGACCGGCAATCACCGACTCCAGATGCGGACCGGCGCTGGCAACTACAAAGTCCCCCAGCGACTGCGACAGCGCCATCACTGCCGGACGAGCATTGCGGGTTTTCGCGCTTTCCCCGGTGATGATGATTGCCCCGGAGTCCACCGATTCGGGGGCAATACCTGCGGCCTGATACTGGGCCAGAATCAGCGCCTTAAGTTCAGCCTCCTTCAGACCGCCCTGCTTATCGACAGGGGTAAAGAAGACCGGGCTTTGCCAGCTAATTTCGCGTTTGATGAATTCGTAGCGCGGCACCTGCGACACTGCCGCACGGTTCACCAGCTCAAGGCGCGAAAAGATCACCTGGGTGGTGGTGGTGCCGATATCGATACCGACGCTCAGCAGCTGGCGTGTATTCACGATTGCGCCTCCACTTCGGTTTCTGCTGGTGCAGAAACGTTTTCATCTTTCGGTACCAGCATCATCGCCACGCCAATCGCCGTCACACCGCCGATCAGCTTGCCGACAATCATCGGGAAGATCATGGCGTTCATATTGGCGGCGGCGAAGCCTAAGTGGTCACCCAGCGCAAAAGCAGCGGAGACCGAAAACGCGCAGTTGATGACTTTGCCGCGAGTATCCATCTGCTTCATCATGCCGAACATCGGGATGTTGTTGGCCAGCGTCGCGACCATACCAGCAGCAGCGATATTGTTAACTTTCAGCAGATTGCCGACGCGCATCAGCGGTTTTTCAAACCAGCGGGTCAGCAGCAATACCATCGGATAGGCACCAAGCAGTACGCAGGAGATGGATCCGATAACTTCAATGGCGCGCATCACTTCGCCGGGCTTGTCGTCGGCCGCCATAAAGATAGGGTCAAGACCGGGGATCAGATCCCAGCCAAGCAGGAATTTGATCACCGCAGCGGCAAGTCCGATGGTGATCAGCGCCACGAGGAACTTGGCAAAGATCTGGAAGCCGTTGATCATTTTTTCCGGGATAAACTTCAGCCCCAGCGCCACCAGCGCAGCGACAATTAGTACCGGGATCATGTTCATCAGGATCAGCGCGAAGGTGAACTCCACCGGCTGGCCATTAACCTCAACACCGGAGTACATCGCAATCAAGCCACCCGCAATACAGCCGATCGGAATGGTGACAATCCCGGCCAGTACGCCGAGCGCCAGATAACGACGATCGGAAGGCTCGATAATGCCGAGCGCGACCGGTATGGAGAACACAATGGTTGGCCCCATCATGGAACCCAGAATCAGGCCGGAGTACATCCATGCTGCAATGTCGCCGCCTGCCAGCTCTTTGGCGAGGAAGAAGCCACCCATATCGCAGGCCAGCAGCGTCCCGGCGAACATCGATGGGTTTGCACCGAGCATTTCATACAGCGGAATAATCACCGGCCCGAGCAGATGCGCCAGTACCGGAGCCAGCGCGGTCATACCGACCATCGCCAGGCCCAGCGCGCCCATCGCCATAAAGCCTTCTTCGAACTGACTGCCGGATCCCTCGATACTTTTACCTATCTTACCGAGGAAGCGCGCCGAGCCGCCGAACTGCGACAGGATCCTGTCCACGGCGGCAATCAGCATAAAGAACATCATGATGTACATGATGATTTCGTTAATTCCCATAGCCCTTACTCCCTGTCATTTATGATTTGTAGATACTGTGAACACCTGGAACATCTTGAGTGATGTGCCGGTGTTGTAGCCCGGACAGGCGCCACGCGCCGCCTCCGGGATAACCCTCCAGCCCGCATCATTCCCGGTGGCGCTTCGCTGACCGGGCTACAGGGTCACCGCAATCCTGTACTCCGGGAAATCGCATCATTGTGCCGCCGTATACAGCTGGATAATCTGCTCCTGGTTGGCGGTCCGCGGGTTAGTACGCAAACAAATATCCCCCAGCGCCGCCTGCGCCCATCCACTGAAGTGTTCAGGTAACGCTCCGGCATCCGAAAGCCGTTTGGTCAGGCCCACTTCGGCAATCAGCTCGCGTACGGCAGCAATTGCGTCGTGGTGATCGGTTTTCTTGCCGGTTAGTGCCCGGCCGATATGGCTAAAGCGTTCGCGGCATACCATGCGGTTAAATCCCATCACCGTCGGCAGCAGCATGGCGTTGGCCTGGCCGTGCGGAATGTGCAGCGCCGCGCCCGGCTGGTGCGCCATCGCGTGGCATAAGCCCAGACCGGCGCTGGAAAAAGCCATCCCGGCCATGCACGAGGCAAGCAACATGCTTTCGCGCGCAGCGAGGTCGTGCCCGTAGCCCACCGCTTTCGGCAGCGACTGAGCAATCATCGCAATCGCACCAATTGCCAGGCTGTCGGTGAACGGTGTCGCATTGAGCGCGCTGTAAGCTTCTATGGCATGAGTCAGCGCATCGATACCGGTCATCGCCGTCACGTGAGGAGGAACACCTTCAGTCAGCGCAGCGTCAAGAATCGCCACGTCCGGCATCAGAGAAGCATGCGCCAGCACCTGCTTACGCCCGCTGACCGCATCGATAATCACCGTCACGTTGGTGGTTTCGGAGCCGGTTCCGGCCGTTGTCGGCACCGCAATCAGCGCCAAACGCGGGCGCAATGCGCTGGTTTCGGTCATGGCGCTCAGCGTCTGCTCAGGGTTGGTGACCAGCAGCGCGACCGCTTTTGCCGCATCCAGCACTGAACCGCCGCCAAAGGCCACCACGCCGTCGCACTGTGATTCGCGTAGTTGAGCCACCGCCGCGCAGACGTCGGTAATGCACGGCTCACCCGGCGGGCACGGCCAGACGGTCATCGCCACGCCCTTCATCGCCAGGCTGCGTTCAAGCCCGGCGGTCATTCCCGCTTGATGCAAAAAACTATCAACCATCACGAACAGATGGCTCAAACCGCGAATTTGCGCTTCCTGCCCGCAGGTGCTGAGCGCGCCGAGGCCGCACAGCGTGACCGGCGGTACGCTAAAGGTTTTTACGCGTTGCAGATTCAGGGTATCGAATGCCTGAAAGAGCGCCGTCTGCAATTCAGCTTGCATAGATTCCCTCCGCTTTCTCTCTCCCGCTGTTGGCAATTGCCAGCGGGGTCATAAACAGGCTGTGCTGGGGCAAATGCACCTGCAATTCCGGGAAGCGCTTGCGAAACAGCGCATCCACGCCCGGCTGCATACAGGAGCCGCCCGCCAGCCATAAATCAGCAATTCCCTGCCCTTCAATATGGTGAGCAACAATCTCGGCCATCTTTTCGTATACCGGCTTCACCACCGGCCAGATCTCCTGGGCGTTGCTGCGCTTGTACTGCTCCGCTTCTTCCAGTTGAATACGGCGGTTTCCGGCAAGCGTCAGGGAGATGTGATGACCACCAGTGGCTTCGTCGGCGGAGTACGTCACCTCGCCCCGTTTGACGATAGCGATGCCGGTGGTACCGCCGCCGATATCCACCACGCCCGCGTTATCCAGTTGCAGCAGATCCGCCACCGCGGTCGGTTCATCCAGCACATGGCTGACTTCCAGCCCGGCAGACTCCAGCACATTGATCGAAATACGCGGATCGGTGCCCGGCGGAAACGAGGTCGCCGCGTGGGTAAAGCGGCAACCAAGCTGCTGTTCGAGAGTGTCGAGATGGCGGCGTACGATGGTGACGGCACCGAAGAAATCCCAGACGATGCCGTCACGCACGACGTCAGCCCAGTCCAGGCACACCGCCACCGGCTGCCCTTCACTGTCGACAACCATCGACACCACGTCGCAGGTGCCTAAATCCACGCCCAGCCACTGCGGTGATTCATTGGCGGCAGGCGTCTGATTACACAGGGCAGCCGCTTTTTGCAGTCTGGGGGTGAGCCACAGCTGTTCGTCGTGCGCCATCTCTTTCACTCCTTATACGATGCGGAACGCATCCACCAGCACACAGCGCCGCAAGCGAACAAAGGTGCGCGCACTGGTCACCCCTTCCCCGGTCGGCGTGGTAATGGTCATGGTGGTCCAGCCTTCACCGCCCAATCCAAGTCCGGCAATGCACGGTCCGTTTTTGACGAAAATGCTGGTGTCGATGGCGTTAGCCATCCGGTTCATGTTGTCGATATTGCGCGAGTGCATCGCCGCCGTGTGATGGCAGCCGCCTTCAAGCTGGACCGCCAGAGCGATGGCCTCTTCGACGTTGGCAACTCGTACGACAGGAAGCACCGGCATCATCAGTTCGGTCACCGCGAACGGATGGCTGGCTGAGGTTTCAACGAACAGCAGGCGCGTTTGCTCCGGGACGTTCAGACCGATGGCCGCGGCAATCTTGCCCGCATCGCGCCCGACCCAATCACGACTGACGGTGCCTTTGCCGCGCTCATCGACATTTTTCAGCAGCACCGGCTGGAGCTGCTCGGCCTGAGCGGAGGTCAGTTTCACCGCGTGTTGGCCTTCCATCAGGTGCATCAGCTCATCGGCGACGCTATCAACCACAATCAGCACCTTCTCGTCGGCGCAGATGATGTTGTTATCAAACGACGCGCCTTTGACGATGGACTGCGCGGCGCGCGCCAGGTCGGCGGTCTCGTCAACGACTACCGGCGGGTTACCGGCACCGGCAGCAATCAGACGTTTATTGGTATGCTTGCGCGCGGATTCCACCACCGCTTCGCCGCCGGTTACCACCAGCAGTCCGATTCCGGGGTACTTAAACAGGCGCTGGGCGGTTTCGATATCCGGGTTCGCCACGGTGACCAGCAGGTTTGCCGGGCCGCCCGCCGCAACCACCGCCTGATTAAGCAGGCCGATCGCACGCTGAGAAACGCCTTTCGCTGCCGGATGCGGCGCAAAGACTACGCTGTTGCCAGCGGCAATCAGGCTGATGGCGTTGTTAATGACGGTCGCGGCCGGGTTGGTGGACGGCGTTACCGAAGCCACCACGCCCCACGGCGCATTTTCAATCAGCGTCAGGCCATTATCTCCAGTCAACACCTGCGGGGAGAGACACTCCACGCCCGGCGTACCGCGCGCCTGAGCGACGTTTTTGGCAAATTTATCGTCGACGCGTCCCATGCCGGTTTCAGTCACGGCAAGTTCCGCTAATTCCTGGGCGTATTTTTCGCCCGCTTCACGAATGGCATGAATGGCAAGCTGGCGCATCGCCACGCTCTTCAGCCCCTGTTGGGCGACTTTCGCTGCCGCAACGGCGTCATCCAGGGAGGCAAAGACGCCCATTTCATGAACGGCGCCAGCAGGCTGACTGCTGTCTTTCATCTTCAGCAGTACCGCTTTGATGACCTGTTCAATATCCTGTTGATTCATTTTCTTATGCCCTATTTGTGAAAGATCACCTGACCACCAGCCACCGCTTCATCGACGATGCCAATCACGCACAGGTCGACGGGAGAGGATTCACGCGCATGCGCCTGGCGGGCTGAGCTACCGCTAACCAACAGCACCCACTCACCGGGCCCCGCGCCAATATTGTCGATAGCGACGGCGCTCTGCCCGTCGGGATTACCCTGGGCATCAATCATTTCCACCATCAGCAATTTGTCGTGCGCCAGTCCCTGATGGCGGACGGTACAAACAATTTGTCCTGTGACGATTGCCAGTTTCATATCCGCCTCCGTGGCTTATTTCAGGTAAAGCAGTTCCCTGCCCTCCGTAGAGAGCCATTTGCAAAAGGGAGAACGTGACGCCAGCAGGTGACGTCACAGAGAGCGGTTACAGGTTGCTGCTGTCGCCTTTAAAGCTGATCGGAAACACTTCTTCCAGATCGCCATGCGGACGCGGAATAACGTGTACCGAGACCAGCTCGCCAATGCGCTGCGCCGCTGCGGCACCGGCATCCGTCGCGGCTTTACACGCCGCCACATCGCCACGCACCATGGCAGTACACAGGCCGCCACCGATCTGCTTCACGCCAACCAGCTTCACGCGTGCGGCTTTAACCATTGCGTCAGAAGCCTCAATCAGCGCAACCAGGCCCCGGGTTTCAATCATTCCTAATGCTTCCATTGTGTTTTCCTCTTAATCAAAGGGGGTCCAGAACGGGACCTATACAACGAGTGTTTGCGAGTCGTTTACCCGATTCGCGTCAGTCTGGCGCGGCACGGCTGCCACTAACGCCAGTTCGATAATTTCCTGCACGCTACAACCTCGGGAGAGATCGTGAAGCGGCGCGGCAAGCCCCTGAATGAGCGGCCCAACGGCGCGATAGCCGCCCAGCCGCTGGGCGATTTTGTAGCCAATATTGCCCGCCTCCAGCGATGGGAAGACCATCACGTTCGCATTGCCTTCAAGCGGGCTGGCGGGCGCTTTCTGCGCGGCGACATCCGGCACGAAAGCGGCGTCAAACTGCAGTTCGCCGTCCACCATCAGCTGCGGCGCACGCTGGCGCACGATTTCAGTGGCCTGCTGTACGTTGGCAACATTGGGGTGGCGGGCGCTGCCGTTGCTTGAGAAAGACAGCATCGCGACGCGCGGCTCCTCGCCGGTAATGGCTCGCCAGGTGTCGGCGCTGGCGATAGCGATATCCGCCAGTTGCGCCGCCGTCGGTTGCGGCACCACGCTGCAATCGGCGAAGCCTAATGCCGGTCCGATGTACTGCGGCAACATCAGGAAAATCGACGACAGCGTTTTGCAACCCGGCAGCAGGCCAATAATCCGCAATCCGGCACGCAGCACGTTCGCCGTAGATGAGAGGTTGCCAGCAATACACACATCAGCCTTACCGGCGCTCACCATGGCGGCGGCGAACATCAGCGGGTCATTGAGTTTTTCCAGCGCATCCGGCGGCGTTTTCTCTCCGGCACGGGCCAGCCAGCGCTCGGCAAACGCTTCGCGCATCGACAGATTGCTATGCGGGTCGATGACCTGAATACCGTCCATCGGTACGCGGTGGCTGAGCGCAAACTGGCGCAGAGCAAACGGACTGGCGACCAGAATCGGCCTTGCCAGCCCCTGCTGTTGCAGGTAGTGCGCGGCCTTCAGCACGCGAACATCCAGCGCGTCCGGAAAGACCACCCGAGCGGGTGAATGCAATGCAAGTTGGCGAGCGCGTTCAATAATCATTGCTCCCCTCCCAGGCGTTGTTGTATTTGGCTAACGGTGAGCGGATGCTTCGTGACGCACAGAATCATCATCACGTAGACGGTACTGGAGAGGCGGTTTAGCGCCTGCAGAATGTCCGGGCGCAATACCTCAAAACTGCGGCTAATAAAGACCTGGGCGGCAACCGTTTCTGCCTCACGCACCTTGGTACGCAACAGATTCAGCAGCGCAGCATCGCGGCCATGACTGGCTTCCGGCACCAGATGATCGTGGTCGAGATAGCGCAGCGGCTGATGGGAAAGCCGGTGCAGCTCATCTTCGTTCAAGCCGACGATGGACTGCGCCGCCAGCGGTTCATCCATGGCGTCGGCGCGCATAATGTTGCCCAGACGCGAGCGAATATCCGCCAGCCACGGCTGCCACGGTTCCGCCAGTTCGATTTGCAGCCACACCGCCAGTGCGATAGTGCTATCGAGCACCGCGCGAAAGCCCAAACGCGGGTCGCTTTTGGCGACCATCTTGTCTGCCGTCAGATGGGTCAGCGTGTCGGGCTTTTTCACCACCGGCTGGCGACACAGCTCGCAGCACGCCTGCGGGTGCGTTTCGCTGCTGGTTAAGCCATGTACCGGCTGCGGCTGCTGCTGATCATCATCAACAAACAGGCTTCCCTGTTCGTCGATAAACTTAATGCGCAGACGGCGGCTTTCCAGCAGTTCCCGAGCTGATGGCGTCAGGCGAGCATCGGCGGGCAGATGAATCTCTGCTCCTTCGCTGAGCGTGTGGTTTGCTCTGAGCCAAGCTTCGGTGATGAAATCTTTCATAGCGATTGCCAGTTCGCAGGCCAGGCAACGTACAGGAAGCGCACACTCGACGGAGTGCCGAACTCGATGCTCGAACCTTTCGGGATAAACATCACGTCACCGGCTTTGGCAATCATGGTTTCGCCTTCATGGCGCACATGCAGTTCGCCCTCCAGCACCATATCAACCTCGTCGTAATTCAGCGTCCACGGGAAAAAAGCGTTTTCCCACTGCATAAACCCGGCGGCCATACTGCTGCCGTCCTGGTCGGTGACTAAGTCCGTTAAGCCGACGCAGTGCGGTTCGGCACCGTCGAAGCGGCCAAACTTGACGCTGCTGCCGTCAATGACTTTTACGCCACCTTTGCCAGTGACCGATTTAAAGCTGGGTTGCATATCGCCCTGCGCCAGCGACTGTTTCTCCTTCATCACCTTGTCCATCAACTGCGCGACCAGAGTTTCGGTAAACTGTCCTTCCGGCAGCTGCGCGATGATGGTTTCACGAATGCGCTGGCTTTCCGTTTTCTCCTCTGCTACCGGTGCCGCCACCGCAGGTGTGGATTCATCGCATTCGGTAATGGCGACGCCCAGCAGATCCGCAACTTCGCGGGCCTCCGGGGTGATGATGCTGGCGCGCAGAACAATCGATATCTTCTGTTCACCGCGTGCGTGGGCCGCACGAATATCGTTAGCTGTGATGAGTTTCTTCACCTGCCCCTTCCTCCTTTTGGCTGAGCTCTGTCAGATAATCCACCAGGTGCTGTACGCTTTGCGGGTCGTGACCATTGAGTTCAAAAATCGGCTCCTGAAACCCCATTGCGTGAAGTAACCGTCGCGTTGCGGCAACGTCGGCATCCGGCATATCCGTTTTGCTGATTGCGGCGATTTGTCGTTTACTGGTGCCGATATCCAACAGCCCGGCAGGTAAGCGACTCTCTTTGTCATTGGCTGCATGGACATAAATCAGCGTATCCACATCCTGTAGCGTGGTAATTAACGCGTGATACCAGCGCGGATGACTGAAATATTCCCCAGGCGTGTCGATATCGCCACTTTCATTAAATTCCACGGCCTGCGTTTTCCTGGCGAGGGAATAATTCCCCTGCAACGCGTTAAATAGCGTTGTTTTTCCCGCGCCCACCGTACCGACAAATGCAATACGTTTCATCGCCGCCTCTAATTAGCTTTTTGTTAACTCGCAGAGGGTGTAATTTAATAATCTGCCCAGTCCGCTAACCGTTTGCAGTAGCGCCTCTTCTACCGCGCCGACCGAACCATAGATAACCAGCGCGCCGCTAAATCTGTCGAGAAAACCGATATGCACATCGGCGGCCTTCATCGCTAAATCCCCGGCGATCATCGCGGTTTCCCCTGGGGTCAGGGTCATAATGCCGATAGCGCCGGATTCGGGAACGCCGATCTTTTTCGCCAGCTCTGCACCGGGGTGCGCAATCAGATGCGCCAGCGTAACCTGCTTGCCGGGTACAAATTCCTGAATGATGCGTTCTTTATCCATGGCTCACCGCTCCGCTAAAACTTGGGCTAATCGTGACAAGTTTTTGCTGGAGTAAATAACAAAATTCGGCAAGCTGATTTAAAAGGTGAGATAGATCACTTATGAACAAAAATAAAAAAGCGCGGGAAGATTTCCCGCGCCTGAATTAATTAAACGAATATTACAGCGGTTGAGTTTGCGCTTCGACAACCGCCAGTGCGACCATATTCACAATTCGGCGTACTGAGGCAATAGGTGTCAGAATATGCACCGGCTTCGCCACGCCCATTAACACCGGACCTACGGTGACGCCTTCGGAGCTGGAGACGCGAAGTAGGTTGTAACTAATACGTGCCGCTTCCATATTCGGCATTACCAGGATATTCGCCGAGCCTTTCAGCGGACTGTCCGGCATCCGATCGTTACGAATGCTTTCCACCAGCGCGGCATCGCCGTGCATTTCACCATCGATCATCAAATCCGGCGCACGCGCTTTCACCAGTTCCAGCGCCTGGCGCATTTTGCTGGCGGAAGGGCAATCCGACGAACCGAAGTTCGAGTGCGACAACAGCGCCACCCGCGGTTCGATACCAAAACGACGTACGCTCTCTGCCGCCATCAGCGCAATTTCAGCAATCTGCTCTGGTGACGGGTCGTGGTTAACATAGGTATCGGCGATAAAAGTGTTGCCGCTCGGCAACAACAGCGCGTTCATCGCTCCGGCGGTATGGACGCCATCACGGTAGCCAAACAACGGCTTAATGACGTGGAAATGCTCGTGGTAATCACCAATGGTGCCACAAATCATTCCGTCCGCTTCTCCACGCTGTACCATGATTGCGCCGATGGCGGTGGTGTTGCTGATCATCTCACGCTGCGCCTGTTCTTGCGTAATACCGTTGCGTTTCATCAGGCCGTAGTATTCCTGCCAATACTCTTTAAAACGCGGATCGGACTCGTTGTTGACGATTTCAAAATCGACACCCGGTTTAATCTGCAGGCCCAGTTTCTGAACGCGCATCTCAATAACGCTCGGACGACCAATCAGAATTGGCTTTGCCAGCCCCAGCGTCACAAGCTCCTGCGTCGCGTGCAGCACGCGGTTATCTTCACCTTCCGCCAGCACGATACGCTTCGGCTCTTTACGCGCCTGCGAGAAAATCGGCTTCATAAACAGGTTGGTTTTGTAGACGAACTCGCTCAGTTTCTCGACGTAGGCATCAAAATCGGCAATCGGACGCGTGGCTACGCCTGAGTCCATCGCTGCTTTCGCCACCGCGGGAGCGATCTTAACGATCAGGCGCGGGTCGAACGGTTTCGGAATGATGTATTCCGCACCGAAGCTCAAATCCTGATCGCCGTAGGCTGAAGCTACAACTTCGCTCTGCTCGGCGTGAGCCAACTCAGCAATCGCATTTACCGCCGCCAGCTTCATCTCTTCGTTAATCGCCGTTGCGCCGACGTCCAACGCCCCGCGGAAGATGAACGGGAAGCAGAGTACGTTGTTAACCTGGTTTGGATAGTCGGAGCGACCGGTGCAGATAATGGCGTCGGAGCGCACCTCTTTCGCCAGCGGTGGCAGAATTTCCGGCTCCGGATTAGCCAGCGCCAGAATCATTGGCGCGCGAGCCATTTTCTTGACCATCTCCTGGGTCAGTACTTTCGGGCCCGAACAGCCAAGGAAAATATCCGCCTCCTCAATCACGTCATCCAGCGTGCGTTTACCGCTGTCTTCCACCGCGTAAGCCGCTTTGGTTTCCGCCATATTCGGCTCACGGCCTTTGTAGATAACCCCTTTCGAGTCGCACACCACGATGTTGTGCTTCTGCATCCCCAGCGCTACCAACAGGTTCATACAGGCGATCGCCGCCGCGCCTGCACCGGAAACCACCATCCGTACATCGGAGATGTTTTTTTCCACCACCCGAAGACCGTTAAGAATTGCCGCCGTACTGATAATCGCCGTACCGTGCTGATCGTCATGGAAGACCGGAATATTCATGCGCTCGCGCAGCTTCTGCTCAATGTAGAAGCACTCCGGCGCTTTAATATCCTCCAGGTTGATACCGCCGAAAGTCGGCTCCAGCGCCGCGACGACGTTGATAAATTTGTCCGGGTCCAGTTCATCGACTTCAATATCAAACACATCGATACCAGCGAATTTTTTAAACAGAACGCCTTTCCCTTCCATCACCGGCTTACCGGCCAGCGCGCCGATATGGCCAAGTCCCAGAACCGCCGTGCCGTTAGAGACCACCGCAACAAGGTTGCCACGCGCGGTATATTTGTAGGCCGCCAGCGGATCTTTTTCGATTTCCAGACACGGGGCGGCAACGCCCGGCGAGTAGGCCAGAGCCAGGTCACGCTGAGTCGCGAGCGGTTTAGTCGGGGAAACCTGGATTTTTCCGGGAACAGGGAATTCATGGAAGTCGAGGGCGCTTTGTTTTAACTGCTCATCCATTTTATCTTTCCTTTCACATATCGATCGTAGGGGTGAAGCGTAATGGCGTATCGGGTGTTCACCCTAAAGGGCCACCTAGTATCTCGCCTGACGGCTTCGTAAACTTTGAACACCGCCAAACTCTCGCCAAAACAAAGTTATATTTGTTATCGATTTATAATGTTTATGTAACTTAGATTAGGAAGCAATGATAGCCCCATCTGCTATGCTTTTTAGTTATGCAACTCATCACCCTCTCTATCCTAAGCCAATAAAAACTCACGCAACGTATTGTTTCAGGAGCACATTATGTCCCGAAGAGAACTTGCCAACGCGATTCGCGCCCTGAGTATGGATGCTGTTCAGAAAGCCAATTCCGGTCATCCCGGCGCCCCAATGGGTATGGCGGATATCGCCGAGGTGCTGTGGAATGATTTTCTCAAGCACAACCCCGAAAACCCGCAGTGGTACGACCGTGACCGCTTTATTTTGTCTAACGGCCATGCTTCGATGCTGCTTTACAGCCTGTTGCATCTGACGGGCTATGACTTACCCATTGCGGAGTTGAAAAACTTCCGTCAACTGCACTCAAAAACCCCAGGCCATCCGGAAATTGGCTATACCCCAGGTGTTGAAACCACCACCGGGCCGCTGGGACAGGGGCTGGCGAATGCCGTCGGTCTGGCTATCGCCGAGCGCACGCTGGCCGCGCAGTTTAATCAGCCAGGACACGAGATTGTCGATCACTTCACTTATGTTTTTATGGGAGATGGTTGCCTGATGGAGGGGATCTCCCACGAGGTGTGCTCGCTGGCAGGCACGCTGGGGTTAGGCAAGCTCATCGGCTTCTACGATCACAACGGCATCTCCATTGACGGCGAAGTTAAAGGCTGGTTTACCGATGACACAGCAAAACGCTTCGAAGCCTACCACTGGCATGTGGTACATGAAATCGACGGCCACGATCCGGAAGCGGTGAAGAAAGCTATTCTGGAAGCCCAGAGCGTGAAAGATAAACCGTCGCTGATTATCTGCCGGACGGTGATTGGCTTTGGTTCGCCAAATAAAGCCGGCAAAGAAGAAGCCCACGGCGCGGCGCTAGGCGAACAGGAAGTGGCGCTGGCGCGGCAGAAACTGGGCTGGCACCATCCCGCTTTTGAAATCCCCAAAGAAATTTACCGTGCCTGGGACGCCCGCGAAAAAGGCGAAAAAGCGCAGAAAAACTGGCAAGAGAAGTTTGCCGCATACAAAAAATCCTGGCCGGACCTGGCGGCCGAGTTTACGCGTCGCATGAGCGGCGGTCTGCCTGACTCCTGGAATGAAACTACGCAGAAATATATTGCCGACCTACAGGCCAATCCGGCGAAAATCGCCACCCGTAAAGCATCACAAAACACCCTAAATATTTACGGTCCGCTGCTGCCGGAACTGCTCGGTGGTTCGGCGGATCTCGCGCCAAGTAACCTGACCATTTGGAAAGGTTCTACCTCGCTAAAAGAAGATCTGGCGGGCAACTACATTCACTACGGGGTACGCGAATTCGGCATGACCGCCATTGCCAACGGCATCGCGCATCATGGTGGGTTTGTCCCCTATACCGCTACCTTCCTGATGTTTGTCGAATATGCCCGCAATGCGGCGCGGATGGCGGCGTTGATGAAAGCGCGGCAAATCATGGTTTATACCCACGATTCTATTGGACTTGGTGAGGATGGCCCAACTCACCAGGCGGTGGAACAGCTTGCCAGCCTGCGCCTGACGCCGAATTTCAGCACCTGGAGACCGTGCGATCAGGTGGAAGCCGCAGTAGCGTGGAAACTGGCGGTAGAGCGTCACAACGGACCGACTGCGCTCATCCTCTCCAGACAAAATTTGACGCAAATGGCGCGCACGCCGGAACAGGTGCAGAATATTGCGCGCGGCGGATACATACTGAAGGACGCCGGCGGCAAGCCGGATCTGATCCTGATCGCCACCGGCTCGGAAGTGGAGATTACCGTGCTGGCAGCGGAGAAGCTGCTCGCCAACGGGGTAAACGTTCGTGTCGTCTCCCTGCCGTCAACCGATGTGTTTGATACCCAGGACGAGGCGTATCGGGAATCGGTCCTGCCATCGGGCGTAGAAGCTCGCGTCGCCGTCGAGGCCGGGATCGCCGACTACTGGTATAAATACGTTGGCTTGAAAGGCAAGGTTGTCGGTATGACCGGCTTTGGCGAATCGGCTCCGGCGGATGACCTCTTCCCGTTCTTCGGCTTTACCGTTGATCATATCGTCAGAGTAGGGGATGAGTTACAGAACGGGTTTCACCGTTGAGCGTCTTATCAGCGTGGCGGCTGCGCGACTGAACGGGTAACCCATAAAGTGGGCCAGGCGTCTGGCCCCTGCCAGTTATCGCATTGCGGCTGCCGGGCGTAGCGCACAAGGCTAAACCGCTGGCCGTCATAGCGCCAGCGCGTTTGCGTCCCGCAGTCGCCGGGTGCACGCCCTTTATCCAGCGTCACCAGCTCCTGGTGCCGATCGTCATAGCTGGCGTTAACCAGCTCAATCGCGCGGGGCGCATCGCCGGGGGGCTGGAAAGGCAGCGTCAGGCGTAGCGGGCGGGCAATAAATGGACGCTGGCGCGACACCAGCCAGGCCAACCAGATGGTGTTGTAAGCGCCCGCTTCACAGCTGGTCATCAGCAGAACTTTATCGTCGGTCAGCGCGGCAACCCTTACCTCGCGGCGAAACGGGTCCAGTGAACAGGCGCTGTTATTCATTCGTTCGTTACCGTAATCCATCAGATCGTTAAGCTCATCACGACTGAGGGGCGATTGCGTCATATCCACTTTCGCTACCGTCCGCAACGCAGGCGCTGGCGGAACGCTGAGCGGCGGCTCTTCTCCCTTACCAATCCACGCCGTTTCGCTACCCACTCGCTTTTGTCGGTTATCAATAAACAACAAAGCGGCCTTCAGCCCCTCCAGAGAAATCTTCTGCAGGCCATTTTCGAGGGTAATCGCCTGTGCTTCCTGCACTTGTTGCAGGAAGGCATCAATGGTGACGCTATCGTCGGTTTTAAGGAGTTTATCGGCAATCTGCCAGTGTTCATCGCCCAACGTCAGGGACTGACCATCGAGGAGAAGGCGAGGCGCAATCGGTGCCAGGGTAGCAACCGGGTTGCCCACGCCACCAAGTTCGATGCGCAGGCTGGCGTTGGTGGCCGCTCCGGCGCTGCGAGTGAGGGTTATTACCAGCCCATGATGTAACCCAACGTTGCGGGCGACGCAGAAGTTTTGATTATTGCAGGTTACCATCCAGTCGCTAAAGAGCTGTTGCGCCGGCGCCGCCCACGCCAACGAAGTCGGTAGCAAACCGAAAAGCAGGAACAAAATAACCCGATACAACATGAGCGGCACGACCCCGGTGAGAACACGATTAACAACGGTTATGTTCACCAGCGACGAGCTTTTACTCAATCGGATTTATCAGATATCCCGCGTCATTAGCCCGGAAGTTTGCAAATATTGCAGGAGGATCACCGCTTTGCCATCACGTATTTCCCCATTCGTCACCATCTCCAGCGCCTGGCTGAAAGGCAGCTCAAGCACGTCAATCTCTTCATCATCGACCCCACCGCCATCGGTAGCCCGCTGGGCATCGCTGTATTCAGCGATAAAGAAGTGGATAAGCTCGGTGACGCCACCGGGGGACATATACAGCTCGAACAGTTTACGAACTTCGCCAACCTCAAAGCCGGTCTCTTCGATAGCTTCTTTGCGCACGCACACTTCTGGCTCGTCGTTATCCAACAGCCCAGCGCAGGTCTCAATCAACATGCCGTCTTCGTTGCCGTTTACCCACGTCGCGACGCGAAACTGGCGCACCAGGACCACGCTTTGCTTGCGGCGGTTATAGAGCATGATGGTAGCACCGTTGCCGCGGTCATAGACCTCACGTTTATGGCGAACCACGCTGCCGTCGCTACGCGTCAGCTCGTAGGTCATATTGCGTAAAACGAACCAGTTTTCGGAGAGAATTTTATCTTTGATAACGTTGATATTGAGTGACATACGGGCCCCACGGCATGAAATAACGCCGCCATACTACGCCGTGGGACCTGCTTTGTCGCTAGTGAAGAGGAATCGGTTTAACGTCGAGGAAATCCATGATCCCCTGCGCCGCGTGGCGGCCTTCGGCCATCGCGGTCACCACCAGGTCGGCACCGCGCACCGCATCACCACCAGCAAACACCTTGCGGTGGGTGGTCTGGTAACGATAGCGGCTTTCGACATTGGCTTTGATTCGTCCTCGACTGTCGAGCTGTACGCCGACCGACTCCAGCCACGGCATGCCGTGCGGATGGAAACCAAAAGCCATAATTACCGCATCAGCGGGCATGACGAATTCACTCCCTGGGATCGGCGACGGGCTACGGCGACCCTGGGCATCCGGTGCACCAAGCTGGGTACGCAGGAAGCGCACGCCGTTGACGTTACCCTCAGCATCCAGTTCCAGCGTTACCGGCTGAACGTTGAACTCAAACATCGCACCCTCTTCGCGCGCGTTTTTGACCTCTTTTTTCGAGCCTGGCATGTTGGCTTCATCGCGACGATAGGCGCAGGTCACCTGTTTCGCACCGTGACGCAGTGCGGTACGCACGCAGTCCATCGCCGTATCGCCACCACCCAGCACGACCACGTTCAGGCCTTCTGTGTTGACGTAAGGCTCTTCCGGCAGCTCCAGAAGCCCCATCACCTGCTTGGTGTTGGCGATCAGGAACGGCAGCGCATCGTACACGCCGGGGGCGTCTTCATTGGGCAGATCCGCCTTCATTGAACGGTAGGTTCCGGCACCAATAAACACCGCATCATAGTCCTCAAGCAACGTGGTCAGCGGGATATCCTTGCCTATCTCGCAGTTCAGCTCAAAGCGTACGCCCATCTGGGTAAAGATTTCGCGTCGCCGGGCAAGGAGTGACTTATCCAGCTTAAATGCCGGAATACCAAAGGTTAGCAGGCCGCCGATTTCCGGATGGCGGTCAAACACGACTGGCTGCACGCCATTGCGCACCAGGCGGTCGGCACAAGCAAGCCCCGCAGGACCGGCACCAATAATCGCCACCCGCTTGCCGCTTTCGACGACCTGCGAGAGATCGGGTCGCCAGCCGCTGGCCAGCGCCTGATCGGAAATATAGCGCTCAATATTGCCGATAGTGACCGAACCGTGCTCATCGCGCAGCGTACAGGCCCCTTCGCACAGGCGATCTTGCGGACAAACGCGGCCAGTGATTTCCGGCAGGCAGTTGGTTTGATGAGAAAGCTCCACGGCTGCTGAGATATCGCCCTCTTTCACTCGCTCAATCCACTGCGGAATATGGTTATGCAGCGGACAGGTCCATTCGCAAATACTGTTTTCGCCACACTTCAGGCAGCGTTCCGCCTCGCGGTTGGCCTGGTCGGCGCGGAACGGCAGATAGATCTCAGAAAAGTTGGCTTTGCGCGCTTCAGCGGACAGCTTGTCAGGCTCACCGCGCGATGGCGTGGCGGCCATCTGGGCAACCTTTCCGCCCGAACACGGCGATGTTACTGCGCCCGGGTGGCTATGCCACGGCTGCGCTTCCAGACGCGCTGCGCGCTGACGCCGCTGTCTTGCCAGATTTAACAGCGTGTTGTCCGTCGCCAGCTGCAATGCTTGTGCCGGGCAGTTTTGCACGCAGGCGGGCCCCTCTTCACGACCAATACACAAATCGCATTTGTGCGCCGTCGCTTTAAATTTCCCCTCCTGTACTGGGGTGAGAACAATTTGCATCACGCCAAACGGGCAGGCAACCATGCAGGATTTGCAACCGATGCATTTCTCCTGATTAACCTGCACGCTGCCGTTAAGCTGACTGATTGCGCCATTTGGACAGCTCCGGGCGCAAGGAGCTCCTTCACAATGGTGACATGTTACTGCGTTACGTTTTTGCTCGCTTTTGATAACCGTAATACGCGGCAAGAAACGCTGCGGGGTCAATACATGCTGCTCATCGTTGTGCGCCATGACGCAGGCAACTTCACAAGCCTGGCATCCGATGCACTTATGACTATCGCTTAAAATAAAGTGGTTCATGACATCCTTCAGTCTTATTGGTGAATAACCCCTCAATTCGCATGCTTATCTATTACCCGACAAAACGGTGCAGGGACAATGTGCATTTGCACAGGTTGCCGATTTTTTGGTGATAACCCGAGTTGGATCAATTTTTTTGACTTAAATGAAATTACGTTTTATTTAGCTAAGTAATAATTGGTTACGTTAGAGGTCAGGCGACGATGCGCAGAAAAGCAGAAGATTGGTGGAGATAGCAGGACAGTTCTTTACGCTGCCATAAAAGGCACATGATAAATTACACTATCTCCTTAATTTCTCCACGATTGCCTGAGGGCTTGCCGCTAGAGTGTCACAGGCTATGCAATAACAAAAAATGTGCACAATGAGGTTCTAATTCTGATGGCGAATTTTTTCATCGATCGCCCCATTTTTGCGTGGGTCCTGGCAATCCTTTTATGCCTGACCGGTACGCTCGCAATCTTGTCGCTTCCCGTTGAGCAGTATCCCGAACTTGCCCCCCCTAACGTGCGGGTGACGGCGAACTACCCCGGCGCTTCAGCACAGACGCTGGAAAATACCGTGACTCAGGTTATCGAGCAGAATATGACCGGCCTCGACAACCTGATGTATATGTCATCCCAAAGCAGCGGCACCGGCCAGGCAACCGTAACGCTGAGCTTTACCGCCGGCACCGACCCGGATGAAGCCGTCCAGCAGGTGCAAAACCAGCTGCAATCAGCAATGCGCAAACTCCCGCAGGCTGTACAAAACCAGGGCGTCACGGTGCGCAAAACCGGGGATACCAATATCCTGACCATCGCCTTTGTCTCTACCGATGGCAGCATGGATAAACAGGATATCTCCGACTACGTCGCCAGTAATATTCAGGACCCGCTGAGCCGCGTAAACGGCGTCGGCGACATCGACGCGTACGGCTCCCAGTACTCAATGCGCATCTGGCTCGACCCGGCCAAGCTCAATAGTTTTCAGATGACGGCAAAAGACGTCACCGATGCCATTTCCTCGCAGAACGCACAGATCGCCGTCGGCCAGTTAGGCGGCACGCCGTCAATAGATAAGCAGGCGCTTAACGCCACGATTAATTCACAATCGTTACTACAAACCCCGGAGCAGTTTCGCGATATCACCCTGCGGGTTAACCAGGATGGTTCCGAGGTTACTCTCGGCGACGTCGCCACCGTCGAGATGGGGGCGGAAAAATACGATTATCTTAGCCGCTACAACCGTCAGGCCGCTTCCGGCCTGGGAATAAAACTGGCATCCGGCGCTAACGAAATGGCGACCGCCGAACGCGTTATCAACCGCCTGAACGAGCTATCGCAATACTTCCCGCACGGTCTGGAATACAAAGTTGCCTACGAAACTACTTCTTTCGTGAAAGCATCAATTACCGACGTAGCGAAAACGCTGCTGGAAGCCATCGCGCTGGTGTTCCTCGTGATGTACCTGTTCTTGCAGAACTTCCGTGCCACGCTGATCCCCACCATCGCCGTTCCGGTGGTACTGATGGGAACCTTCGCCGTCCTCTACACCTGCGGTTACAGCATCAACACCTTAACCATGTTCGCCGTGGTGCTGGCGATCGGCCTGCTGGTGGATGATGCCATCGTGGTCGTGGAAAACGTCGAGCGCATCATGAACGAGGAAGGTCTTTCGCCGCGAGAGGCGACGCGAAAATCGATGGGGCAGATCCAGGGGGCGCTGGTCGGCATTGCCATGGTGCTCTCGGCGGTATTTGTGCCGATGGCCTTCTTCGGCGGCACTACCGGCGCTATCTATCGTCAGTTCTCAATAACGATTGTCTCAGCGATGGTGCTATCCGTCCTGGTGGCGATGATCCTGACGCCAGCGCTGTGCGCCACCTTGCTCAAACCGATTCATAAAGGAGAATCCCACGGACAACGGGGCTTCTTCGGCTGGTTTAACCGCATGTTTAACCGTAATGCCGACCGCTACGAATCCGTCGTCGCCAAAATTCTTCACCGTTCGCTGCGCTGGATAATGCTCTACATCCTGCTGTTGGGCGGGATGGTATTTCTGTTCCTGCATCTTCCTACGTCATTCCTGCCGCTGGAAGACCGCGGCATGTTTACCACGTCGGTGCAATTGCCCAGCGGCGCGACCCAGCAGCAGACGCTGAAAGTGGTACAGCAGGCGGAAGATTACTTCCTGAAACAGGAGAAACAGAACGTCGAATCGGTATTCGCCACCATCGGCTCCGGCCCCGGCGGCAACGGGCAGAACGTAGCGCGCATGTTCGTGCGTCTGAAAGATTGGGACGAGCGCGATCCGACAACCGGTTCATCCTTTGCCATCATCGAACGCGCAACCAAGGCGTTTAACAAAATTAAAGAAGCGCGCGTGTTCGCCAGCAGCCCACCGGCTATTAGCGGGCTGGGCAGCTCCGCCGGTTTCGATATGGAGCTGGAGGACCACGCCGGTAACGGACACGAAGCGCTGATGGCCGCCCGTGATACCCTGCTGGAGTTGGCTGCCAAAAATGACCAATTGACCCGTGTTCGCCATAACGGCCTCGACGATAGCCCGCAGTTGCAGGTCGACATCGATCAGCGTAAAGCGCAGGCGCTGGGCGTGTCCATCGACGATATCAACGATACGCTGCAAACCGCCTGGGGCTCGAGCTACGTCAATGACTTTATGGACCGGGGTCGCGTGAAGAAGGTTTATGTTCAGGGCGCAGCGCCATATCGCATGCTGCCGGACGATATCAATCTTTGGTATGTACGCAACAACAGCGGCACGATGGTGCCCTTCTCTGCCTTCGCCACCTCGCGCTGGGAGACCGGCTCGCCGCGTCTGGAGCGCTACAACGGCTACTCGGCGGTGGAGATCGTCGGTGAAGCCGCCCCGGGCGTCAGTACCGGTACCGCCATGACAATCATGGAAGAACTGGCCCAGCAGCTACCGAATGGATTTGGCGTGGAGTGGACGGCGATGTCTTATCAGGAACGCCTCTCCGGCGCGCAGGCCCCGGCGCTGTACGCCATTTCGCTGCTGGTTGTGTTCTTGTGTCTGGCGGCGCTGTACGAAAGCTGGTCGGTGCCGTTCTCGGTGATGCTGGTGGTACCACTGGGGGTTATCGGCGCGCTGCTGGCGACCTGGATGCGCGGTCTGGAAAACGACGTCTATTTCCAGGTGGGTCTGTTAACGGTTATCGGCTTGTCGGCAAAAAACGCCATTCTTATCGTCGAGTTTGCCAATGAGTTAAACCAGAAAGGTGAAGACCTGCTTATCGCGACGCTATCGGCCTGTCGCCAGCGACTGCGGCCAATCCTGATGACTTCGCTGGCGTTTATCTTCGGCGTGCTGCCGATGGCGACCAGCACCGGGGCCGGTTCCGGCAGCCAGCATGCGGTGGGGACTGGCGTGATGGGCGGAATGATCTCCGCTACCGTGCTGGCAATCTTCTTCGTACCGCTGTTCTTCGTGCTGGTGCGCCGTCGCTTCCCGCTTAAGGAACGGCCGCAATAACAAAGAGATAAGTCTGCTTTATATTACCGGGATTAATAACAGAAAAGGCGACCGAAAGTGTCGCCTTTTCATAATTGGTCGTTTCGACTGCATTATTATTCTGCCCGTGGAATCGCCCTACTTACATTATGGAAATTTATTTACGAAGCATACCTTCAATAAAATCTTTCCAGTTCCCTAGTTCATGCTCAATCATAATAGCCTCTCTTATTATTATGGGTGATTTTATGCAAATTCGTTGATGGTGAAAAGTGTGTTTACGCTATCGCTCTGATTACTTTAATTACCGCCTCCAGAAAAAGCCCTTTCATTCGTAAGCACTATGAGCCGAATTTAACCCGTTTAATGTGACCAATAGCAACATTCAGCAACATTTGTTCATCAGCACAATCCGCCCTCACTCGGCTTGTGACAAGTCACAGCGTAAAAACAGGTCAAAAAACAACCAATAGATAACGTTCAGGATATATCACGGGTAAAAAACGATATTTATTAACGTAATTCACGTATTATTTATTAACGACTTATATATTCGGAACATTCCTGGTCAAACGTTTAATTCAATGGAAAAGGTTTAATCATGCTCACCATGTACGGGATAAAAAATTGCGATACCATAAAAAAGGCCCGCCGCTGGCTGGAAGCCCAGCAGATAGAATATCGCTTTCATGATTATCGGGTTGATGGTCTGGACCGCGAATTATTAGATACCTTTATAGATGAACTCGGCTGGGAAGCGCTGCTCAATACCCGCGGCACCACCTGGCGCAAACTAGACGAAACGGTCCGCGCAGGTATCGATAACGCCGATGCTGCGGCAAAACTGATGCTGGAAATGCCGGCAATCATCAAACGCCCATTGCTCTGTGCGCCCGGTCAGCCTATGCTGCTGGGTTTCAGTGAATCTAGTTATCAGCAGTTTAACGAGGTGTAGTCTATGTCTTGCCCGGTCATTGAGCTGGCTCAGCAGCTTATTCGCCGCCCTTCCCTCAGTCCCGATGATGCGGGATGCCAGGCGTTAATGATTGAACGTCTGCGTGCGATTGGCTTTACCGTTGAACCGATGGATTTCGGCGATACCCAAAACTTCTGGGCCTGGCGCGGGCGCGGGGAAACGCTGGCTTTCGCCGGCCATACTGATGTCGTCCCTTCTGGCGATGCCGACCGCTGGATTAACCCGCCTTTCGAACCTACTATTCGTGATGGAATGCTGTTTGGCCGCGGCGCGGCAGACATGAAAGGCTCTCTCGCTGCAATGGTGGTTGCCGCTGAACGCTTTGTTGCCCAGTATCCGAACCATCAAGGTCGCCTGGCATTTCTGATCACCTCAGATGAAGAAGCCAGCGCCAAAAACGGCACCGTTAAAGTCGTGGAAGCGCTAATGGCGCGTAACGAGCGCCTGGATTACTGTCTGGTCGGAGAACCCTCCAGCACCGAAGTTGTCGGCGATGTCGTCAAAAATGGCCGTCGCGGCTCCCTGACCTGCAACCTGACCATTCACGGCGTGCAGGGGCACGTGGCCTATCCTCACCTCGCGGATAACCCGGTCCACCGCGCCGCGCCGATGCTGGCAGAGCTGGTGAATATTGAATGGGATAAAGGTAACGATTTCTTCCCGCCAACCAGCATGCAAATCGCTAACGTGCAGGCCGGAACCGGTAGCAACAACGTGATTCCCGGCGATATGTTCGTGCAGTTCAACTTCCGCTTTAGCACAGAATTGACTGACGAAATGATCAAAGCGCGCGTTGTAGCACTGCTGGAGAAATACGAACTGCGCTACAGCGTTGACTGGTGGCTTTCGGGCCAGCCGTTCCTGACCGGCCGCGGTAAACTGGTTGATGCGGTGGTGAACGCCATTGAGCACTATAATGAAATTAAACCGCAGCTCCTGACCAATGGCGGCACCTCCGACGGGCGTTTTATCGCACGCATGGGTGCGCAGGTGGTAGAGCTGGGGCCAGTGAATGCCACTATTCATAAAATCAACGAATGTGTTAATGCCGCCGATCTCCAGCTACTGGCGCGAATGTACCAACGCATCATGGAACAGCTGGTCGCCTGACGGCATCAATAGATAAGAGGTAGAGCGCATGGATTGGCTATCGAAATACTGGTGGATCCTGGTGTTGGTATTTTTAGTGGGCGTCATGATCAACGTAATTAAGGATCTTACCCGCGTTGACCATAAAAAATTTCTCAACAATAAGCCGGATCTTCCGCCGCATCGCGACTGCAACGATAAGTGGGACGATGATGATGACTGGCCAAAGAACGACCAGTCGAAGAAAAAGTAAGCGTCTTACTTCAGTTATGTCTATGGGTCCTGCAGATCCGGTAGTCCGAACAGATGCACAGCATCGCCTCCGGGAAATTAACACAGTGTGCCGCTATTTTCCCGGGGGCGGCGCTCAACGCGCCTTGCCCGGACTACGGGTTCGTGCAGGGTACACTTTTGTAGCCCGGACAGATGCGCAGCATCGCCTCCGGGTTTTTTATTTACAGCAGCTCGATAATATCGCTGTCTTTTGGCGTACTGCCGCTGAGCGCTTCGTCAAAATAGTGCTTCGGTACGGTAAAACGCAGATGATCGAGCGCAAACTGCATGCTGCGATCGTCAATGGCGTGTCCCAGGTCCTCAACAATATCCAGCGTTACGTCACCGCCTGCCTGCTGAAGCGCTTCTTGCCCGGCTACCGCCCATGCCAGATCGATAACGCGATCTTCACCGCCGTGAATCAGGTGGATAGTCGTCGCCGTGGTCGCCTTCTCCGGCAGAGTTGCATAGCGGCCGTTAAAGGCGATCACTCGCGACGCCAGACCCGGCTGCGCTTTAATGCTCTCCAGCGACATTATCGCCCCTTGCGAGAAGCCAATTAACGCCGTTGCCTGCGGGCCGACGCCGCTTTGCTGCTGCCAATAGCGAACGGTCTCGATAAAGGTTGGCATAATGGCGTCTACACGCTGCTGGCGGTTTTCTTCGGTAACGCCCTGCACGGAGAACCACTGGCGTCCAGGGGGCGGGCCGCACGGCTCTGCGCCACCGATACTGACGATCAGCGCATCCGGGAAGAGCGGGGCAAACCAGCTGCCGATTTGCCCCATGGCAACCGGGTTATCGCCGACGCCATGAAACAGCAGCAGCAGTTGCTGTGCAGGGGTCGCGGGGCTTTGAACAACAAAATGATCGTGTTTCATGGCTGTCTCCTTAATGTCTGCAAGGAAGTTTACGCCGCATGCGAAATATGACCATGCCATTTAACTGAAGGAGTTAGTTAAAAAAATTGCAGCATTTTGACCTGCTGGCGCAGAGCATCAGCGCGAGTTGCATTGAGAGTAGATAACGCCAGCGCCGCCTCTTCGCGCAGCCTGGCCAGCAGCGCTTTTCGCCCGGAGAGTTGTAACGTGCGGCAAAGTTCCGCTTCATCCTGGCGCTCCAGGCGCGCGCGCAAAGCAGGCAGCGGTAAATTCACCTGCATGAGCAGCCGATTTAGGCTACCAACCGCCGCCAGCAGCGGGCGATGGGCAAACGCAAAGCCCGCAGCCTCCAGCCAATCCTCTTCAGTAAAGATAGCCGCTTCTTCCAGTATAGTCAGCGGCAACGACTCATTTCGCCAGTCGCACAGCCAGTGTTCATCGCGCAGCAGCCGGCGGATTTCTTGCTGAGCCAGATGTCGGCCAGCCGCGCTGATGGGATAGAGCGCCATCGCGGTATAACAGCCGCTGCTGGCTTCCCGATGAGTACCCAAGCGCACCAGCATAAAACCGCAGCTATCCCAGAAACGCCACAGTTCGGGTGTGTAGCCAAAACTGACCGAGAGATAGTCCCGCTCCGACGCCTGAGACGCCGCCCAATCGACCAGCCGTTGCCCAAGCCCCTCGCGCTGGCGCACCGGGTGTACGGCAATGCGACTGATACGCAAACCCGTCAACGTTGCCGCCAGCGGGCTACCGCCGTGCGCCGCCAGCGACTGTGCAACCAGATTGCCACGTGGGCGGCGATATCCAGCCCATACGGCCTGGCTAAGCGATGACTCCAGCCCTCCCTCCTCCACCAGCCACAACGCTCCGACGACGCGGTTTACGCTGCGAGCGCAGGTAAAATGCTGCCCCGGCGCATCCATCATGCGGCGTAAATCGAGAGGAGAAGTGCGATAGTGCGCCCCGGAGAGCAGTTGATACATCGCCTCCGGTAAAGCGGGCTGCTGCTGCCAACTGGTCTGACTGACGTTTTCCAGTACCGTGTCGCCAGCAGGCGTATGCTGGAAGGTCTCATCGCTAAACAACAGCAACTGCGCGATAGCCGCCTCCAGCGGGCAGCCCAATGCCCAGCGGATGGGCGTCGTCAAACTAAACTGTCGCAAATGGGCAAAACCGGCGCAAAACTTAAGCAGGAAGCCGCGCCCGGTGCCTTCGTAGCCCTGCACGGTAGTGGCCAGCAGCGTCCTCGGGAAACGAGCGACAAGCTGGCGCAACAGCGGCCCCGGAATGGCGGCGGCCTCATCAACAATCAGCCACGAAGCGTTGCACTCTGATGCCAGTAACGCATCGGGAGCCAAAAAGCGAAAGCCCTCACCTGCAAAAGCCGCCATCACATCTGTGGCTCCACGCGCCGGTGCCGTGACGATGGCATCCCCTGCCAGTTGGCGAATAAGCATTCCCGCCAGAGCGGATTTGCCTCGTCCGCGCTCTGCGGTTAAGGCGGCGATACCGGGAGGGAAGTCAGCCAATTCGGCAAGAACGGCTGCCTGCTCCGCCTGCGGCTGACCATCAGCGGGATGCCAGGATTCACGAAGCGGGAAAGCGGGTAATGTCAGCTCATTCCCTTGCCGCCAGAGGACAGAATCATTATCGGCAATAATTTGCTGGCAGAAGCGATAGACAAAATTTGGCGTGGGGACCGGCTCGGGAGTGTCGCTCCAGCGCAGAGAGTCTGCGTCAGGCCGGGTCGGCCATTGGGAAAAATCGGGGAGCAGCAAGATCAGCCAGCTTCCTGCGCGCAGCGTACCGGCTAACGCAGCAAATGCCGCGACGTCGAACCCCTCGCGCGCATCGAAAAAAGCATGCTGGAATTCCCGGCCCAGCAGGGTCTTCAGCGCAACGGGAGGCGTATACGCCTCCGGTACCGGCTGCGGGCCAACCCACAGCCCATCACCAGCCAACAGAGTACGCAGATTTTGCGCCTGGTTGAAAGTCCAGGCATCATCGCCGCTGAGCACCAGCAGACGACGGATGCCCTCACGCGCCATTTGCGCCGTCAGGTGAAGCAGTTCATCCATGACAGACGGCAATTACAGCGCTTTGCCAAAGGTGTTGCACTGCGCCGGGTCGCCACTATCGAAGCCGCGTTTAAACCAAGTATAGCGCTGCTGCGATGTACCGTGAGTAAAGCTGTCCGGCACCACGCGTCCCTGGCTTTGCTGCTGCAAGCGGTCATCACCAATAGCCTCTGCGGTGTTCAGCGCCTCTTGCAGGTCGCCAACCTCCATCACGTCCTGCTTCTGCATATTGTAGCCCCAGACGCCCGCGAAGCAGTCCGCCTGTAGCTCCATTTTCACTGACAGGCGGTTCGCTTCCGCTGGTGAAGCATTCTGCTGTAGCTGGCGCACTTTCGACTCAATACCCAGAAGCTTTTGTACATGATGGCCGACTTCATGGGCGATAACGTAACCCTGAGCGAAATCGCCGCCCGCGCCGAGCTTAGTTTTCATCTCATCGTAAAATGACAGGTCGATGTACACTGTGCTATCTGCCGGACAGTAGAACGGTCCCATTACCGACTGGCCAGTACCGCAGGCGGTTCGCGTCGCGCCGCGATACATCACCAGCTTAGGCTGCGGATACTGACGACCCATGTCTTTAAAAATCGCGCCCCAGGTATCTTCCGTATCCGCCAGAACCACTTTAGTGAACTTCGCAGCTTCTTCATCCTGTGGACTAATAGAGCGTTGAGTGGTGGTTTGCTGTTGTGACACCGGTTCACCGGTTAACATGCCGGTTAAATCAACGCCGTAATATCCCGCCACCACAATGATAATCAGCAGCACGATACCGCCTTTCCCGCTGGGGAGACGAAAACCGCCACCTCCGCCCATCGGTGAACCGGATTGACCACGTCGATCTTCAACATTGTCGCTTTCGCGACGTCCTTGCCAGCGCATAAGCACCTCAATTCATCATAAAACCAATGTATGAGATCGTAGGCGGTTCAGCGGAGGATTACCACAGGAAACAGCAAGAAGAGCGCCAGAAGAAGGGGTCTTCCTCTGGCGTCGGGGAATTAGTCCAGTTCTACGCCCAGACGACGGGCAACTTCTTCATAGGCTTCAATCAGGCCGCCAAGGCTCTGGCGGAAACGGTCTTTGTCCATTTTATCCATGGTCTTTTTGTCCCACAGACGGCTGCCGTCCGGAGAAAACTCGTCGCCCAGCACCACTTCGCCTTTAAACAGACCAAACTCCAGCTTGAAATCCACGAGGATCAGACCTGCATCGTCAAACAGCTTTTTCAGCACGTCGTTAGCTTTGTAGGTCAGTTCCTGCATACGCGCCAGGTTCTCTTTGCTCACCCAGCCGAAAGTTTCGCAGTAGGACTCGTTGACCATCGGGTCGTGCATGGCGTCGTTTTTCAGGAACAGGTCAAATAGCGGCGGGTTCAGCTCGATGCCCTCTTCAATCCCTAAACGTTTCACCAGCGAACCGGCAGCGCGGTTACGCACAACGCACTCCACCGGCACCATATCCAGCTTTTTCACCAGACATTCGGTATCGGACAACAGCGCTTCCATCTGGGTCGGGATACCCGCTTGCGCCAGTTTGCTCATAATGAAATAGTTGAACTTGTTGTTCACCATGCCTTTACGATCGAACTGCTCAATGCGAGCACCGTCACCTGCTGACGTATCGTTACGGAATTCGAGTACCAGCAGATCCGGGTTTTCGGTGCTGTAAACGGTCTTCGCTTTACCACGATACAACTCAGCTAGCTTTTGCATCTTTGTCACTCCAGTGATGATTAACGATAAAAATTTGTGCTTTTCTGCTGACGCACACGTTTGCGTCACTATACATTAAAAAGGGCCGGATTACTCCAGCCCTGTTTATTACTTACTTAATGCGGCCTGGAATACGGCAACCAGGGCATCATTTTGCGACTGCGTCAGGGTATGTCCTTTCGGGTCGATAAACTGCAGACTGCTGCGGTTATCGAGGTCTCCAACCTGCAATTTATAATCGCCGGATACCAATTGCGGGTCACGAGCGCCCAGATCGGTCCAGCCGCTGTCGGATAGCGGTTTGTAGGTCACAGAGAAGCTGCCCTGAGAACGAGAGCTATCGGTTACCTTCATACCCACTTTTTCCAACGCGCCCGGCAGGCGTTGCCACACCAGGTTAAACGGTGCGCGAACGACCAGCATCGGCAGGCCGGTATCATCCGCACCGCTCTGCACGTCGAAGGTCGCCCCGGCACTTTTCTGCGCGGCGTTCTGAGCGCTGGTGGCGTTCAGATCCAGACCTTCGGAAATGACGTTCAGCATGGCAGTACTGTAGCGCTGCAGCGAAGCCGGATCGGCAACCGGTTTACCCGCCTGCTCCAGATTCACCAGCTTCACGACCACTGCTTGCTGATAGCCCTGCTGTTTAACTGAGATTTGATAGCGACCACGGTACTGCTGGTCTTCATCGAGGCGATTCCATTCGACCCAGTCGGTATTCAGCGTCTGGCTGGCATCGTCGCGTTTCGCGATAGTGTAGTTTTTCGACTGCACGATGCTTGCCACCTGCGCCCACAGCGAACCGCTGCGACCGTTCTCCACCATCAGCGTCGCGGTATCATCGTTAAACTGAGTGCGCGCGCCGCTAACCAGCGCCAGAGGCTGAGCCGGAGGACGGATATCCAGAGCCTTGCCTGTGTTACCGGTGCTGGCAGCAACCGGAATATTATAATCACCCACCTGAACCGGCAGGATCATCCCTGCTGGCGCGTGAAGTTCACTAAGCGGCGTTGCCTGCAAATAGGCCTCGTCGCCGCTCACCTGACGCTTATAGCGCGAGTCAGAACTACAGGCCGCGAGGAGTAGAACCAGCGAAACACCCGCAACCTTCGCCAGGCGCGACTTCTGTACTGAGTAAGCCATCAAATCTCCCTAAACTTTACAGCAAACCGGCATGCTTCAACGCTGCGGTGACAACCTTAGTACCGTTTTCGGTAATCGGGGTCATCGGCAGGCGTAGCGTATCGGTCGCCACAAGACCCAACGCCTTACATGCCCATTTGACCGGGATAGGGTTGGGTTCGACAAATAATTTTGTATGCAACGGCATCAGACGCTGATTAATCGCCCGAGCTTCGGCGAATTGACCAGCCAGAGCCAGTCGGCACATTTCAGCCATTTCGCGCGCCGCAACGTTTGTGGTTACGGAAATCACGCCGTGACCGCCAAGCTGCATAAAGTCCATTCCGGTCGCGTCATCGCCGCTCAGCAGAATAAAGTCATCTGAAACCAGCTCTTTGATCTGATGAACGCGACTTAAGTTCCCCGTCGCTTCCTTAATACCGATAATATTTTTAACTTCCGCCAGACGACCGACGGTTTCCGGCAACATATCGCAACCGGTACGGGACGGCACATTATACAGGATTTGCGGCAGGTCAGTATGTTCTGCAATAGCTTTAAAGTGTTGGAACAGGCCTTCCTGGGTCGGACGGTTGTAATAAGGCGTAACCGTCAGGCAGCCAACCACACCGCTATTGTTAAACCGCTTGGTCAGGCTAATCGCCTCTGCGGTTGCATTTGCACCGGTACCTGCGATAACCGGGATGCGTCCGTCAGCCAGCTCCAGCGTCTGCATAACTACGTCACCATGCTCTTCATGGCTCAATGTTGCGGACTCTCCGGTAGTGCCTACCGAAACGATCGCCGAGGTACCGCTGGCGACATGGTAATCAATCAGTTTTTTCAGGCTTGACCGGCAGACGTTACCGTTTTCATCCATCGGCGTGATAAGCGCTACAATACTTCCCGTAAACATGGGCCATCCTCAGAGCAGAAGTGGGACAAGATTCTCAATGTTACGTTTGGTGCTGCAATAAAAGCAAGAGACCCGATGCCATCAGGGATGTTGTATGCCGGTTTTTTTTATGCTTTCCTAATGTTACCTCACCTTTTTAAAGGAAGAACAGGTTTGACAGCCTCATTACAACACTATCTGGTTATTACCGCATTGGGTGCTGATCGCCCTGGCATCGTGAATACAATCACTCGCCACGTCAGCAGCTGCGGCTGTAATATCGAAGACAGCCGGCTGGCCATGCTTGGTGACGAGTTTACGTTTATCATGCTGCTCTCCGGCTCGTGGAATGCGATTAACCTGATTGAATCGACTCTGCCTCTGAAAGGTGCCGAGCTTGATCTGCTGATCGTAATGAAGCGTACAACCGCAAGGCCGCATCAGGCGATGCAAAACACCGTCTGGGTTCAGGTTGAGGTGCCGGATTCGCCGCATATTATTGAGCGATTTACTGCCCTGTGCGATACGTGGAAAATGAACATTGCCGAGCTGGTCTCCCGCACCCAACCGGGAGCGAACGACGATTCAGCGCAGCTTTTTATCCAAATCACCGCCCATAGCCCGACTACGCAAAATGCATCAAATATCGAACAAGCGTTCAAAGCCCTATGTACAGAACTGAATGCACAAGGCAGTATTAACATCGTTAATTATTCACAGCATGATGAACAGGATGGAGTTTGAGTAATGAACCCACTGAAAGCCGGTGATATTGCACCGAAATTTAGCTTACCAGACCAGGACGGCGAGGAAGTAAATTTGACCGACTTCCAGGGACAGCGTGTTCTGGTTTATTTTTACCCGAAAGCCATGACCCCGGGCTGCACCGTACAAGCGTGCGGTTTACGCGATAATATGGACGACCTGAAAAAAGCAGGCGTTGAAGTACTGGGTATCAGTACTGATAAACCAGAGAAACTCTCCCGCTTCGCCGAAAAGGAGCTGCTGAACTTTACTTTGCTGTCTGACGAGAACCATCAGGTATGCGAACAGTTTGGCATCTGGGGTGAAAAAACGTTTATGGGGAAAACCTACGACGGTATTCACCGTACGAGCTTCCTCATCGATGCCGACGGCAAAATCGAACATGTGTTTGATGATTTCAAAACCAGCAATCACCACGACGTGGTGCTGAACTGGCTGAAAGAAAACGCCTGACGCGCAGACAAACGCAAGACGCCGGGTCGGTTTCAAACCGCCCGGCGTCTTTTTTTGCCGCTCATCAGTAAGCGTTGCGCTAATTCTCTTCTTCTACGTCTTCCACTATCAGGCCATCCGGCCAGGCATGCACCACCGCTTTGATTAGCGTCGCCAGCGGAATCGCGAAGAACACGCCCCAGAATCCCCACAGGCCGCCGAAGATAACCACCGACAGAATAATCACCAGCGGGTGCAGGTTAACGGCTTCGGAGAACAGCACCGGCACCAGCAGGTTGCCATCCAGCCCCTGAATAATCAGGTAAACCGCGAACAGGCTCCAGAACTCGGTGCCCGCGCCAAACTGAAACAGCGCCACGCCGACCACTGGAATGGTAACCACAAAAGCACCAATGTAGGGAATCAGTACTGAAAACCCAACCAGCACCGCCAACAACAATGAATAGTTAAGCCCGAAAAGGATAAAACCAATCCACGTCGCCACGCCGACGACAATCATCTCCAGCACCTTACCGCGAATATAGTTGGTAATTTGCTGATTCATCTCTTTCCACACCTGCCCTGCCAGCCCGCGATTGCGCGGCAGCACACGGCGCACGGCGTTAAGCATCTGCTCTTTGTCTTTCAGCAGAAAGAAAACCATCAGCGGCACCAATACCAGATAGACCGCCAAAGTCAGCAGCCCGACTAGCGAGGCAAGCGAATATTTCACTACCGAATCACCGACGGTTAACATCCGCCCGCGCATATTCTCCGCCATGGCGTCGATAATTCCGGCATCCATTAAGGCCGGATAGCGGCGCGGCACCGTCGCTGCAAAATCAGAAAGTTTGTTCAGCATCCCCGGCATATCACGAATCAGATAAATGCCCTGCTGCCAGGCAACTGGCATCACCACAAACGCCATCAATAGCAGAATGCCGACGAACAGAATCAGGACGACCGAGGTGGCCCAGGTACGAGAAAAACCGATACGCTCCAGCCTGACCGTTGGCCATTCAAGCAGATAGGCCAGCACGATGGACACTAATAGAGGTGCCAGCAGGCCGCTGAAGAAAAACATAATGCCGAAACCGGCCAGCAAAATGACCAGCAGCGCTATCGCCTCCGGATCGCTGAACCGACGGCGGTACCACTGCATTAACATCTGAAGCATAAAACCCTTCCCTGAAGAGCAAAGCTGTAACAATCTCGGGAATTGTATCGAAATGTCACAAAAAAGACTTCGCTTTTTATGGGTAAAACCACAAACATTAATGACCGGGTGAATATGATATTTGCAACGCCGCTAGCGACGGCTAAACTCGCTGAACTTGCTTGCGGTCAGGGAACATTACGCCGCACAATCGGTCAAACTGGCACACCTACATTACAGGATTGAGGTTATGTTCAGGCAGTTGAAGAAAACGCTGGTGGCAACCGTCATAGCGTCGCTGACGCTGGGTTCGATATTACCTGCTTTTGCCGACTCCGCAGACACCCTGCCGGACATGGGCACCTCCGCAGGAAGCACGCTCTCCATTGGCCAGGAAATGCAGATGGGGGATTACTACGTACGCCAGCTGCGCGGCAGCGCACCGCTAATCAATGACCCGCTGCTGGTGCAATACATTAACGGCTTGGGTATGCGTCTGGTTTCGCACGCCAATTCAGTGCGAACGCCGTTCCACTTTTATCTAATCAATAACGATCAAATTAACGCCTTTGCATTCTTCGGCGGTAACGTTGTGCTGCACTCGGCCCTTTTCCGCTATTCCGATAACGAAAGCGAACTGGCGTCGGTCATGGCGCACGAAATTTCTCACGTCACCCAGCGCCACCTTGCCCGCGCGATGGAAGACCAAAAGCGTAACGCTCCGCTGACCTGGGTCGGCGCGCTGGGATCGATTCTTCTGGCGATGGCAAGTCCGCAGGCCGGGATGGCGGCGCTCACCGGGACCCTGGCGGGAACCCAGCAGGGAATGATCAGCTTTACCCGGCAAAACGAAGAAGAGGCCGACCGTATTGGTATTCAGGTTCTTCAGCGTTCTGGTTTCGATCCGCAGGCGATGCCGGCATTTATGGGCAAGCTGCTTGATGAATCGCGCTACTCTACTCGTCCGCCGGAAATGCTGCTGACGCACCCTCTGCCGGAAAGCCGTCTGTCCGACGCCCGCAACCGCGCAAACCAAATGCGCCCGGTCGTCGTCCAATCTTCAGCTGACTTCTATCTGGCGAAAGCCCGTACGCTTGGCATGTACACCTCCGGCGACAACAAGCTGAGCAATGATCTGCTAAGCAGCTGGGAGAAAGGTAATATCCGCGAACAGCATGCAGCACAATACGGTCGCGCCCTGTTGGCGATGGGCAGTAACAATTACGATCTGGCGCGCAAAACGCTGCAGCCGCTGCTGAGTGCCGATTCGCAAAATGCCTGGTATCTTGACCTGGCAACCGATATTGACCTTGGGCAGAAGAAAGCGACGGAGGCGATTAATCGCCTGAAAAGTGCCCGTGAGCTTCGAACCAATCCGGTGCTGCAATTAAACCTTGCCAACGCCTTGCTGGAAGGCGGGCAACCGGCAGAAGCGGCGAATATCCTTAATCGCTACACTTTTAATTATAAAGATGACGTCAACGGTTGGGATTTACTGGCGCAAGCGGAAGCCAAGCTGGGCAATCGCGATCAGGAGCTGGCCGCGCGGGCTGAAGGCATGGCGCTGGTTGGCCGACTCGATCAGGCCATTACGCTGCTCAGCAGCGCCAGCTCGCAGGTGAAATTAGGCAGTTTGCAACAGGCTCGCTACGATGCGCGCATCGATCAGCTGCGCCAGCTGCAAGAACGTTTCAAACCGTACCAGAAAATGTAAGGAGATCTCATGTCCGATACGGTCAAAATCTATCACAACCCTCGCTGCTCCAAGAGTCGTGACACATTAAGCCTGCTGAAAGCCAACGGCATCGATCCTGAAGTGGTGCTCTATCTGGAGACGCCGCCGGACGCCGCCACGCTGCGCCAGCTGCTGAAGATGTTGGGGATGGCCAGCGCTCGTGAATTGATGCGCCAGAAAGAAGATCTGTATAAATCACTGGATCTCGCTAATCCACAGCTTAGCGAAGATGCACTAATCCAGGCGATGATCGACAATCCAAAGCTGATTGAACGGCCTATCGTGGTGAGCCACGGCGAAGCAAGAATCGGCCGCCCACCTGAACAAGTTCTGGAAATTGTGAGCTAAAAGCAACGCGCCGTAACGGATTTGAACGTTGCGGCGCAGCTTAAAGCTTCAGGATTTCTTTCACGAACGGGATCGTCAATTTGCGCTGAGCGGTAATCGAGGCGTGATCCAACTGATCAAGAGTCATAAACAGCGAGCGCATTTCGCGATCCAGCCGCTTAAGTAGAAAACGACACACATCTTCCGGCATCTCGAAGCCGCGCAATCTGGCACGCAGTTGTAGTGCCTGAAGCTTATCTTCATCCGACAGCGGCTGTAGCTTGTAGATTTGCCCCCAATCGAGGCGCGATGCCAAATCCGCCAGCCCCAGTTTGAGCTGGCGCGGTGGCCGGTCGCCGGTAATCAGCAGCCGGGTCTTGCCTGATTCAAGGATCCGGTTATAGAGATCGAAGATCGCCATTTCCCACAGTTCATCGCCCGCCACGCATTCAATATTATCGATGCAAACCAGCGAAAGTTGCTCCATTCCGTCCAGCACTTCTGGCACAAACCACGTCCGTTTATCTAAAGGAACGTAGCCCACCGCGTCGCCACGTTGGGAGAGTTCCGCGCAGGCGGCGTGCAATAAATGGCTGCGTCCCGCCCCTTCGCGTGACCAGATATAGATGTATCCGCTATGTTCCTGCCGCAGCACGTTCTGAAGGGCAGCAAGAAGAGAAGGATTATCGCCCGGCCAGAAACTCGCGAAAGTTTCATCATCGGGAAGATACAGTGGCAAAGAGAGCTGTGCCGGTGCGTTCAGATGGACCTCAACATAGGCTTTCAGAAAAACGCGAAGAGTTTAGCACACAAATAGGTAAGGAGAGAACCGGGCGGGATCACCGCCCGGTATAAGGATCAATGTTTTGCTTCTTCGCTATCCGCCGCGTCGAGGACAACCTCTTCCGGACGCAGAACGCTAATCAATTTGAAGATCAGGCTCAGGCAGATACCCACGATGGTCGCCAGCGCCATACCTTTCAATTCTGCGGCACCAATATGCACCTTCGCACCGCTGACACCGATGATCAGGATAACGGAGGTCAGAATCAGGTTCTGCGCTTTGTTGTAATCCACTTTTGATTCAATCAGCACGCGAATACCTGATGCACCGATCACGCCGTACAGCAGCAGAGAGACGCCGCCCATAACCGGCAGCGGGATAATCTGGATAGCCGCCGCCAGCTTGCCAACGCAGGAGAGCAGAATCGCGATGATCGCCGCCCCGCCGATAACCCAGGTGCTGTAAACGCGGGTAATCGCCATCACGCCAATATTCTCACCGTAGGTGGTGTTTGGCGTCGAGCCAAAAAAGCCGGAGATAACGGTCGAAAACCCGTTAGCAAACATAGAACGATGCAGGCCCGGATCGCGGAGCAGATCTTTTTTGACGATATTCGCCGTCACGACTAAATGCCCAACGTGCTCGGCGATAACGACCAGCGCGGCGGGCAGAATGGTGAAAATCGCAAACCATTCAAAACGCGGCGTGTAGAAGGTCGGCAGAGCGAACCAGTGAGCCTCGGCGATTGGCGTGGTATCGACTGCGCCCATGACAAAAGAGAGCGCGTAGCCAACTAGCACGCCGATTAAAATCGGGATAATTGCCAGGAAACCGCGGAACAGCACGGAACCGAAGACCGTCACCGCCAGCGTTACCATCGAAATGATAATAGTCCTGGTATCCGGAGCTTGCCCGTCCGCAGGCAGCAGTCCGGCCATGTTCGCCGCAACGCCCGCCAGCTCCAGCCCGATAACCGCAACAATCGCGCCCATCGCCGCAGGGGGAAACATCACATCCAGCCAGCCGGTACCGGCTTTTTTGACAATAAAAGAGACGATGCAAAACAGCACGCCGCACATGATAAAGCCACCAAGGGCAACTTCGTAGCCCAACGGTAGCAGAAGGAGCACCGGGGAGATAAACGCAAAGCTCGATCCTAAATAAGCCGGAATTTTGCCTTTGCAGATGAAAAGATATAACAGCGTTCCGATGCCGTTAAACAGCAGTACCGTGGCCGGGTTGATATGAAACAGAACGGGCACCAGTACCGTAGCGCCAAACATGGCGAACAGATGTTGCAAACTAAGCGGGATTGTCTGTAAAAGCGGCGGTCTTTCACTCACCCCGATAGCACGGCGCGTCATGGCATTTTCCTCTGAGAGTCGTTTGTTGGTTGTTGTTGGTGTGTTTTATTCAAAAAAAAGCCGACTATCAAAGTCGGCTTTTTCTACTTCATCATTTATTTCGTACCAAAAATCTTATCGCCGGCATCGCCGAGCCCCGGAATAATGTATCCGTGCTCGTTAAGCCCCTGGTCAATTGACGCAGTGTACATTTCCACATCCGGATGCGCTTTCTCCAGCGCGGCGATACCTTCCGGCGCAGCCACCAGAACCAGCACCTTAATGCTGGTGCAGCCCGCTTTTTTCAGCAGGTCGATAGTGGCGATCATTGAACCGCCGGTTGCCAGCATCGGGTCAACTACCAGCGCCATACGTTCGTCAATATTGGACACCAACTTCTGGAAGTAAGGAACCGGCTCAAGGGTTTCTTCGTCACGGTAGATGCCCACAACGCTGATACGCGCGCTCGGCACATGCTCAAGCACGCCTTCCATCATTCCCAGACCTGCGCGCAGAATCGGCACAACGGTAATTTTCTTACCTTTGATTTGCTCGACTTCTACCGGACCGTTCCAGCCTTCGATGATGACTTTCTCGGTCGCCAGATCGGCAGTGGCTTCATAAGTCAGTAAGCTGCCCACTTCTGAGGCGAGTTCACGGAAGCGTTTGGTGCTGATGTCGTGCTCGCGCATCAGGCCCAGCTTGTGTTTGACGAGTGGGTGTTTCACTTCCACGATCTTCATTCTCTTTCTCCTCTGAGGGGCAGCCACAAAAAAAATCGCCGGATTATACCGCCTTTTACCTTTTACGCCATAGCCGATATGTTTGACCGGGATCAACCAAAATGCTTTACGCTGCCTGAGCCAGTATAAGACAAAATAAAAAAACCCCGCGAACGCGGGGCTGGATGGGGCTTTGCGGCAATTTACAGCTTTTCGCCGTTGCTGCCGATAACTTGCTGATACCAGGCAAAAGATTTCTTGCGGCTACGCTCAAGCGTACCGTTGCCTTCATTGTCTTTATCAACATAGATAAAGCCGTAGCGTTTTTTCATCTCGCCAGTGCCCGCCGAGACCAGGTCGATACAGCCCCAAGGGGTGTAACCCATCAGGTCAACGCCGTCTTCAACAACTGCTTTTTTCATCTCGGCAATATGCGCAGAGAGGTAGTCGATACGATATTGGTCATCCACCGAGCCATCAGGCTCGCGCACGTCGATAGCGCCAAAACCGTTCTCGACGATAAACAACGGCAACTGGTAGTGATCCCAGAACCAGTTCAGGGAGTAGCGCAGCCCGACCGGGTCAATCTGCCAGCCCCAGTCCGACTTCTGCACGTACGGATTGGAAACCAGGCTGGTGGTTTCATCATAATCCAGCTGCGGATTATCCTCGGACGCTTTGGTGGCGAACGACATATAGTAACTAAAGCCGATATAGTCGACGCAGCCCTGAGTCAGCGCCACACGATCTTCTTCGGTAATATCCAGCGCAAAACCGCGACGCTCGAAGTAGTTCAGCAGGTGCTGAGGATATTTTCCGCGCACGTGAACATCAGTGAACCAGTAGCGACGATGCATGGCGTTCATCGCCATCATCATATCGTTGGGCGCACAGCTCAGCGGGTAAATCGGGCACATGGCGATCATGCAGCCAATCTGCAATGTCGGGTTAATTTCGCGAGCCACTTTAACCGCCAGCGCGCTGGCTACCAGCTCATAGTGCGCCGCCTGATACATAATCGGCTCGCGGTCTTCTCCCGACTGATACTTCAGTCCGGAGTTAGTAAATGGCGCAAAATCTTCGTGGAAGTTCGCCTGATTGTTGATCTCGTTAAAGGTCATCCAGTACTTCACTTTATGCTGATAGCGGGTGAACACGACCTGCGCAAAGCGAACGAAGAAATCAATCAGCTTACGGTTACGCCAGCCGCCATATTCCGTCACCAGGTGGTACGGCATTTCGAAGTGGGAGAGCGTAATCACCGGTTCGATGCCGTGCTTTAGGCACTCATCAAAGAGATCGTCATAAAACTGCAGTCCGGCTTCGTTCGGTTCCAGCTCATCGCCCAGCGGGAAGATACGCGTCCAGGCAATTGAGGTACGGAAGCATTTAAAGCCCATTTCGGCAAACAGCTGAATGTCGTCTTTATAGCGATGGTAAAAATCAATCGCCTCATGATTGGGGTAGTTTTTCCCCGGCTGCACGCCATCGGTGATTTCACGCGGCACGCCGTGCGCGCCTGCGGTCATCACATCGGCGACGCTAGCGCCTTTACCGCCCTCTTTCCAGCCGCCTTCCAGCTGATGCGCTGCGACCGCACCTCCCCACAGAAAACCTTCTTTGAATCCAGACATGTTCTCTCCCTATCTATGCGCAGTCGCCGCTATGCGACCGATATTGCTGATTGAAATGGTAAACAGCGCCTACCAGCCCGGCATCGTTGCCGTGGCTGACGGTGTCGATATAGTCCGCAATGCCAAACCAGGCCAGATGTTCGCGCAGCAGCGCCAGAAAGCCCGGTCGTTCAACGATCCCGCCGCCGATTAAAATCGTTTGCGGGTCGAACACGTTGACGAGGTTATAAAGCCCGGTGCCGAGACCGTTAAAAAACTCGGAAACCAGACGCCGACAGGTGGCGTCGCCCGCATCGTAGCGGTCAAAAATTTCCTCACCGGTCACTTCATCCAGCGATTTACCGATATGTTCAGCATAGCGATGGCGCAGAATGCGCAGTGTGCAGTTTTCATTCATCGAGTAGCGCCGCACATCGCGGGTACCGGGACGCGCAGTTTGCATATAGCCGAATTCACCGGCGCGAAAACGCGCGCCATGCACCAGTTGGTTATTACAGAAAATCGCTCCGCCGATACCGGTGCCGATGGTCAGAACCAGGAAATTAGCCATTTCTGCGGCTTTGCCCTGCCAGCGCTCGGCCAGCAGCACGCAGTTAGCGTCATTTTCAATGGCGACCGGCAAACGCACTTGCTCTTCGAGCCAGGTTTTAATGGCGAAATTATCAAATTTACGGATGGCGCCGCCCATTTCGATAAAGCCAGTGTGCGGATTCACATAACCGGGAGCGCTGATAGCCACCCCTTCACATTCTGGATGGGCAGCAATCCACGCCAGCATCGCCTGCAGAATCTGGTCGCCATTGCTGTCGCTTATTGACTGTTTACCTTTATCCAACAGCGCGCCTTCTCGGGTCATTACGCCCATTTTTAACGCCGTGCCACCAATATCAAATGCGGCAATTTTCATCCTCGACTCCCTTACTAAATCCCATCCAACTCGCGGTTTATCTGTTATTGATAAAAAAGAAACCGGTTTCATTAACATGATGGTGATTCCCTGACCCAGTGGCAAGCAGAAGAATGTACCCGGTTTCATTTTCGTGAACAGTATCAAATTTGCGCACATAGCGGCTGTTTTACGTCGGCTGCAAAGCAGGCTCGCAAACGTTTGCTTTCCCTGTTAGAATTGCGCCGTTTTTTATTGCTACCGCAAACGCGTGGAGACTTCGCAGTGACCGATAAAACCTCTCTCAGCTATAAAGATGCCGGCGTAGATATTGATGCAGGCAACGCTCTCGTCGACCGTATTAAGGGCGTGGTAAAGAAAACCCGTCGCCCGGAAGTGATGGGTGGACTGGGCGGATTCGGCGCACTGTGCGCATTGCCGCAGAAGTACCGCGAGCCGGTTCTGGTTTCTGGTACAGACGGCGTCGGCACCAAGCTGCGTCTGGCGATGGATCTAAAGCGTCACGACACCATCGGTATCGATCTGGTCGCCATGTGCGTGAATGACCTGGTCGTTCAGGGTGCTGAGCCGCTGTTCTTCCTGGATTACTACGCAACCGGGAAACTGGATGTGGATACCGCAGCCAGCGTGATCAGCGGTATCGCCGAAGGTTGCTTACAGTCCGGCTGCGCGCTGGTCGGCGGCGAAACGGCGGAAATGCCGGGTATGTATCATGGCGAAGATTACGACGTGGCGGGTTTCTGCGTCGGCGTGGTAGAAAAATCAGAAATTATCGACGGCAGCAAAGTAGCTGATGGCGATGTGCTGGTGGCTCTGGCCTCCAGTGGCCCGCACTCTAACGGTTACTCTCTGGTGCGTAAAATTATCGAAGTGAGCGGCGTTGACCCGCAAACTACCGATCTCAACGGTAAGTCGTTGGCGGATCACCTGCTGGCCCCGACCCGCATCTATGTGAAATCCATTCTCGACCTGATTGCTAACGTTGACGTTCACGCCATCGCCCACCTGACTGGCGGCGGTTTCTGGGAAAATATCCCGCGCGTCCTGCCGGACAACACTCAGGCAGTCATCGATGAGTCTTCATGGCAGTGGCCGGAAGTGTTCAACTGGCTGCAAACTGCCGGTAACGTCAGCAGCCATGAGATGTATCGTACCTTTAACTGCGGCGTGGGCATGGTTATCGCCCTCCCTGCTGAAGCTGCGGACAAAGCCATCGCCTTCCTGAATGAGAAAGGTGAAAAGGCGTGGAAAATGGGTTATATCAAAGCCTCTGATTCCGAACAGCGTGTGGTCATTGAATGAAAAACATCGTGGTGCTGATTTCCGGCAACGGCAGTAATCTGCAGGCCATTATTGACGCCTGCGCCCGGAAAAAAATCAACGGCACCCTGCGAGCAGTCTTCAGCAACAAGGCCGATGCGTTCGGCCTTGAGCGCGCGCGCGAGGCCAATATTCCGGCTCATGCGCTCACCGCCAGCGAGTTCGCTAATCGTGAAGCTTTCGATCGCGAACTGATGCACGAGATTGACGCTTATGCGCCGGATCTAGTGGTACTGGCCGGCTATATGCGCATTCTCAGCCCGGCGTTTGTCGCTCACTATCATGGGCGCCTGCTGAATATCCACCCTTCCCTGCTGCCAAAATATCCGGGCCTGCACACTCATCGCCAGGCGCTGGAAAATGGCGACGAGGAACATGGGACATCGGTGCATTTCGTCACCGACGAGCTGGATGGCGGGCCGGTAATACTTCAGGCGAAGGTACCCGTTTTCGCCGAAGATACCGAAGATGAGATCACCGCTCGCGTCCAGGCTCAGGAGCACGATATCTATCCGCTGGTGGTCAGTTGGTTTGTCGATGGTCGCCTGCGTACCGATGGCAAAGAAGCCTGGCTCGACAAAATAAAGCTACCGCCCCAGGGCTACGCCGCTGAAGAATAACCCATCGCCCTGCGTTTTATCCATGCGGGGCTTTTTTTTGATTAAAATCGTTTAACAATCAATCATGTCGAAGAAATAGTTCTTCTTACTGTCATATTGTTGTGACACAGTGAATCGCTATGCGGAAAATTTCGTCATAATAGTCTATGTCCTGTGAGTAAAACGGAGTGTGAGTTGTAATGGGCCAGGAAAAGCTATACATCGAAAAAGAACTCAGTTGGTTGTCCTTTAACGAGCGCGTACTTCAGGAAGCGGCGGACAAAAGCAATCCGCTGATTGAACGCATGCGTTTTTTAGGAATTTACTCCAACAACCTCGATGAATTTTATAAAGTGCGGTTTGCCGAGCTTAAGCGCCGCATCATCATCAGTGAAGAGCAAGGCAGTACCGCCCACTCTCGTCACCTGCTAGGCAAAATCCAGGCTCGTGTACTAAAGGCCGATCAGGAATTTGATGGTCTGTATAACGAGCTGCTGCTGGAAATGGCGCGTAACCAGATTTTTCTGATTAACGAACGTCAACTCTCCGTCAACCAGCAGTCCTGGCTGCGAAATTACTTCAAGCTCTATCTTCGCCAGCACATTTCGCCGATCCTGATTAATCGTGAAACGGATTTGGTGCAATTTCTGAAAGATGATTACACCTATCTGGCGGTAGAGATCATCCGCGGGGATACTATCAATTACGCGCTGTTGGAAATTCCGTCAGATAAGGTTCCCCGTTTTGTGAACCTGCCGCCGGAAGCGCCTCGACGCCGCAAGCCAATGATTTTGCTGGATAACATTCTGCGCTACTGCCTGGATGATATCTTTAAAGGCTTCTTCGATTACGACGCGCTGAATGCCTACTCGATGAAAATGACCCGTGATGCCGAATATGATTTGGTGCACGAGATGGAATCGAGCCTGATGGAACTGATGTCCTCCAGTCTGAAGCAGCGCCTGACCGCAGAACCGGTACGTTTTGTCTATCAGCGCGATATGCCTGACGCAATGGTCGAAATGCTGCGCGATAAGCTGTCTATCTCCAACTACGACTCCATGCTGCCTGGTGGACGCTACCACAATTTTAAAGACTTTATCGGCTTCCCAAATGTTGGCAAAGCCAATCTGGTCAACAAGCCGATGCCGCGCCTGCGTCATTTGTGGTTCGATAAGTTCCGCAACGGATTTGACGCGATTCGCGAACGCGACGTGCTGCTCTATTATCCGTACCACACCTTTGAGCACGTGCTCGAACTGTTGCGTCAGGCCTCTTTCGATCCGAACGTGCTGGCTATCAAAATCAATATCTACCGCGTGGCTAAAGACTCACGGATTATTGATTCCATGATCCATGCCGCTCACAACGGCAAGAAAGTCACCGTAGTAGTAGAACTGCAGGCGCGTTTCGACGAAGCGGCCAATATTCATTGGGCCAAACGTCTGACCGAAGCCGGCGTGCACGTTATCTTCTCCGCGCCGGGGCTGAAGATTCACGCCAAACTGTTCCTCGTATCCCGTAAAGAGGGTGATGAAGTCGTCCGTTATGCGCATATCGGTACCGGCAACTTCAACGAAAAAACCGCGCGTCTTTACACCGACTATTCATTACTGACCGCCGATGCGCGCATCACCAATGAAGTCCGCCGGGTGTTTAACTTTATCGAAAACCCATACCGCCCGGTCAGCTTCGACTATCTGCTGGTATCGCCGCAGAACTCGCGCCGTCTGCTTTATGAAATGATCGATCGCGAAATCGCCAATGCGCAGAATGGCCAGCCTTCCGGTATTGCCCTGAAGCTGAATAACCTGGTTGATAAAGGCCTGGTAGACCGTCTCTACGCGGCCTCAAGCTCCGGTGTCCCGGTTAATTTGCTGATTCGCGGCATGTGCTCGCTGATTCCCGGTCTGGAAGGGATCAGTGATAATATTCGCGTGATCAGCATCGTGGACCGTTTCCTTGAGCACGACCGGGTCTATAGCTTCGAAAACGGCGGCGATAAACAGGTTTGGCTATCGTCCGCAGACTGGATGACGCGCAATATTGACTATCGTATCGAAGTCGCCGCGCCGCTGCTGGATCCAAGACTAAAACAGCGCGTGCTGGATATTTTCGATATCCTGTTCAACGATACGGTAAAAGCACGCTATCTTGATAAAGAACTGAGTAATCGCTACGTGCCGCGCGGCAACCGCCGTAAAGTTCGCGCACAGATGGCGATATACGACTATCTCAAATCACTTGAACAGCCCGATTAACCTATGCCAATAAACGAAAAAGCCCCTCGGCCGCAGGAGTTTGCTGCGGTCGACCTTGGTTCGAACAGTTTTCATATGGTGATCGCCCGTGTCGTTGACGGGGCAATGCAGATCATCGGTCGCCTTAAACAGCGGGTGCATCTGGCCGATGGTCTGGATGAAAACTCTGTGCTGAGCGAAGAGGCCATTACGCGCGGGCTGAACTGCCTGTCGCTATTTGCTGAACGCCTGCAGGGTTTTTCCCCCTCCAGCGTCTGCATCGTCGGGACGCACACGTTACGCCAGGCAGTAAACGCAGCTGAGTTCCTCAAGCGCGCAGAAAAGGTTATCCCCTATCCGATAGAGATAATCCCTGGCAACGAAGAAGCGCGCCTGATTTTTATGGGTGTTGAGCACACGCAGCCAGAGCGAGGCCGTAAACTGGTTATTGATATCGGCGGCGGCTCTACCGAGCTGGTTATTGGCGAGGATTTCGAACCTCGCCTGGTGGAAAGCCGTCGCATGGGATGTGTGAGCTTTTCCCAGGTCTATTTCCCTGGCGGTATTATCAGCAAAGAGAATTTCCAGCGCGCGCGCCTGTCGGCAGTACAGAAACTGGAAACGCTGGCCTGGCAGTTCCGCATTCAGGGCTGGAACGTCGCCCTCGGTGCCTCCGGCACCATTAAAGCTGCTCATGAAGTGCTGGTCGCTATGGGCGAGAAAGATGGCTTTATTACCCCTGAACGCCTCGAAATGCTGGTCGAAGAGCTGCTGAAATATAAAAATTTCGACTCTCTTAGCCTGCCGGGACTTTCTGAAGACCGAAAAGCCGTTTTCGCGCCAGGCCTGGCTATTCTCTGCGGCGTGTTCGATGCGCTGGCGATTAAGGAACTGCGCCTGTCCGACGGTGCACTGCGCGAAGGCGTCCTGTACGAAATGGAAGGACGTTTCCGCCATCAGGATATTCGTAGCCGTACCGCGCAAAGTCTGGCTAACCAGTACAATATCGACCGCGAACAAGCGCGTCGGGTGCTGGAGACAACCACGCATATGTTTGAGCAGTGGCAGGAGCAGAACCCTAAGCTTGCCAACCCACATCTCGCGGCGCTACTGAAGTGGGCAACCATGCTACACGAAGTCGGCTTAAACATTAACCATAGCGGCATGCATCGTCACTCGGCTTATATCCTGCAAAACAGCGACCTGCCGGGCTTTAATCAGGAACAGCAAATGCTGATGGCGACGTTAGTTCGTTATCACCGTAAAGCGATCAAGCTGGATGATTTGCCACGTTTTACACTGTTTAAGAAAAAGCAGTTTCTGCCGCTGATCCAGCTCCTGCGCCTCGGCGTGCTGCTGAATAATCAGCGTCAGGCGACGACAACGCCGCCGACCTTAACGCTGAAGACCGAAGCTAACCACTGGACGCTTGTTTTCCCCCATGACTGGTTCAGTCAAAATGCGCTGGTGCTGCTCGATCTGGAAAAAGAGCAGGAGTACTGGGAAGGCGTTCCGGACTGGTGGCTGAAGATTAGCGAAGAAGAACAGCCTGATATAGCGCCTTAATCCACCTCATATGGGCCGGACTGATCGGCCCATTCAATGATGTTCAACCATCGGCAAGTCGCTCAAGTGGTGCGGGTTTACCGATATCGTAGCCCTGCATATAATCGATTCCCAGCGAAATCACCGCCTGGCGAATTTCCGCCGTTTCAACATATTCCGCCACCACCTGCATATTTTTCATTCGTGCCAGAAGACAAATGGATGCGACAGCCTGATAGTCCAGGCTGCTGGTCAGCAGATTACGAATAAAGCTACCGTCTATTTTCAGCAGATCAGCATTCATTGTTTTTAGCCGCGCATAGCTGGCATAACCGGTACCAAAGTCATCAATGGCCACGCGACACCCCATATCCTGCAAGTGCGCCAGGGTTTGCCGCGCCTGCTCAGGATTGGTCAGCGAATGGTTCTCGGTCAACTCAAAAATAATCTGCCAGGGTTCGATGTCATAACGTTCCAGCAGCGCTTTTACCTGATGATGAAAATGGCTATTACTCACTGAAAAGGGCGAGATATTAATCGCCAGGCGCATCCCCGGCAGCTTCTTGCGCTGCTTGTCCATAAAGATGAGCGTATGCTCCAGAACCCAGCTATCAATGCGCGCAGAGAGGCCAAACTCATACGCTACCGGTAAAAAAACGTCCGGCATGATTATCTTATCGCTGTCATCCAGCATTCGGAGTAAGACTTCATGATAACTATCACCACGAATGCCAACGATCGGTTGCGCCATCAGAAGGAATCTATCCTGTTCCAACGCCTTCACCAGCTGGTTCATTATCGTGACTTTGTCTTTCAACTCTTGCTGCAAATTGATAGCACCGCGGCGCTGCAAGTTTTCCGGACTCCCGGTCGCCAACGAAAGGTCGGCAACGCTATTGAGCTCGCCAAGCAGTAAATGCAGATGAACCACCGGGGAGCGAACGTTGCAATAGCTAAACCCCACCGGGGGCTGCAGTGGCATACCATTCCAGACAAAACGAAACTTTTTGAGATGCTCATACAACAGGGGAATTCGCTGCTGGTGGTCTTCACTGTTGAGGCGGACCACCAGCTCATGCCCGGCCATCTGATAGACATCCTCCCCCGGCATCAAAAACCCGCCAAGTGACTCTGCCAGCTGCTGCTTGTATTGAATACGCAACAGAACGCCATAATGGCGGCCTAATATTTCCAGCTCAGGAATACGTAAGAGGCACAGCACTGACCAGGATGAATGATTCAACGCGCGGCTCAACGCGCGCAAATTGGGCAAGTGAACAACCGGGTCGAGAAAGGCCATTCGGCGCACGCGAGCGTAGATAGCCCTCTGCTGAGTCGCCAACATTGCCATGTAGGCGATAATAAAAGAGAAAACCAGATAGCTAGAGGAGGTAATAGCCAGTTGATTGTTATAAATCGGAGAAAGCGGTAAGTATTGATAATGAAAATGAATTATAACAATCAAAACCGGCGGCCAAATCAATGATATGAAACGATAACCAAAGCGCATCGCTCCCCATAAAATGACTGGCATAAGTAATGACAACGTATAGTTTGTGCTAAAAATAGTACTAGAACTGTTCAATGGCATTAATAGTAAGATTAGTAATACTAACAATGCTGCTGCCCATAAAATGATCTCAAGGCATTTTATTTTCGGATCAATTTGCAGGCGAACCTGAGAAATAAATCCACGGATATAGAGTGGATTTCGGATAATTCGAATCAAAAAATAGCATAACGGTATACCGGTCAAACACCCCACCATCAATGCCTGAAAAGCGATTAACGTACGTAAACTAAAGGGATTTACGCCCAACAGCCCCGTGGCACGAGGATGAATACCAAGGTATTCGGCAAGTTGAGAGAGAACCAGAAAAATCAGCGATGGTAGCAGCATTTGCCAGAACAATCGGTGAGGCATCAGTCCGACGTTACCGTGAGAGATTTGCTGCCTGCGCGGCACAAAAATACGATAACCTCCCCAACACAGCACCGCTGGAATAAGGAAATGGAAAATAACGCCAACGGAATCTTCCGCCGTCATGCCGTACGTAATGGAAAGTAGCAGGCCGAGCACGATCCCCGGCAACGCAGCCCAGCCAAAAAAAAGCATCAGGCTAAGCACTAATCCCAGAGGCAAATAGTAAAGAAAAACGTCATTGCCATTCAGCACAGCAACGGTATTGGCCCATCTTGATACAGGAAGCAAAAACGTGGGTAAGACGAGCGGTAATGCCCACCATTTATCCCGATATTGCCTGTAAAGTTTAATTAATCTCATAGATGCTCAACGATAACCCTAAATCCTGCAGGGTATATTCAGGCAGGCATCCGACCAACCATCATAATCGCGCCAAAAATAATAACGCAGAACTGGCTGGAGATTTTAGTTATCAGTGAGAACAGGCGATTGATATAAATCAAAAAATCACGCAGCAAATATTAATAAATCTTATTTTTTAGCACTCAAACGCCATAAACAGAAAGCATGTAAATACGACAATCATCTTATATAACATTAATTAATGTTTTGACCGTCGGATTTTTACATCCGCATCAATTGACCCCACCGCTTTCCTGTGCCTTAATACGCATATCGCCCGCCCTGCGGGTATACTTCAAGGAACCTTTTGTGAGTCAGGCACCCAGTATGCGTAAACGACATCGATTTAACCGTCGCATGACCCGTATCGTACTGCTAATCAGCTTTATCTTCTTTTTTGGACGTTTTGTCTACTCCTCTATCGGCGCCTGGCATCATCATCAGGACAAGAAACAATCGCAACAATCGACCATCACCGTTGAGCCGTCAGCCCCAACGGACGCACCCGTACGAAAATAAGCGCACGCGGTACCCAACTATCTGTTGCCCACTTGATGTAGTAAACGCAGCATCTCAGCAATTCCCTTGCTGATGACTTTATCTTGCCGCATAACCACACCTAACTGACGATGCAGCAGCGGGGTCAACGATTGAACTTTTAAGCCGACGCGATCCTGTGGATGCTCTACCGCCATTCGCGGCACGATACTGAACCCCAGCCCCGCGCGCACCATGCGTTTAATCGCCTCAATGCTGCCTAACTGCATCACTGGCACGACCATCAGTCCATTTGTGCGAAACCAGCCGTCAATCAGATCCCGGGTTCCACTCCCCACTTCAAAAGCAATTAGTGGCAAGGATTGCAGAATCTCTGGTGTCAGACGCGATGGCAACTCGTCCTGTCCATCGCTGAAAATACACACAAACTCTTCATCTAAAACCGGCGTCACCGCCAGACTGCGCCCGTTTGCCGGCAGCGTACACAGTCCCAGGTCAAGCCGGTTCTCCTCAATAGCACGGACCACCTCCAGAGTATTGCCGACCGTGACCCTAACCGTCAGCAGAGGATGATCTTGATGCAGCTTCTGCAGTAGCGGAGGTAAAAGGTGGATACAGGCAGTTGCTCCGGAGCCAAGCGATATTGATCCACTGATTTCACGGCTAAATTCACTAACTGATTGCACCGCCGCGCTTACCGCCAGTTCAATCTTCTCGCTGTGCGCCAGCAAGGCAATTCCGGCCGCCGTCGCTTTAATACCACGCCCGGTTCGTTCAATCAATCGCGTCTGTAGAAACTGCTCCAGCTGACGCACCTGCAGGCTTACCGCGGGCTGCGATAATCCCAGCACGTCAGCAGCGGCGGAGAAGCTCCCACGCTGTACCACCAGACGAAAAGTCGCCAGATTTCCCAGATTGAGCATCATCATCACAAAGTTTCTCTTATAGGGGTCATAAACGAACTGGCCTGCCTGCACAATGGCTTGCAGGGTATGCTGCCGACAACAGCGTAACAGAATGGAAGATGATGAAAACACCTGAAAAATCACTCTCCGCACCAGGCTTTGTCACCCTTGCCGCCGGATGCAATCAACTGATCAACTGGGGGATATCGTTTTATATGCCCGGGACTTTCGCCAGAGCTATTGCCCAGGACACCAACTGGGCCGCAACGCAAATCTACCTGGGCCTGACTATTGCGATGTTGATGATGGCGCTAACCTCTCCGTTTATCGCCCGACTACTGGCCCACTTTGGCGGCCAACGGGTGGTTATCTCCGGCACGTTGATGATCTCAACGGGTTGCCTCATCATGGCAAATATTCACGGCTTGACGAGCTGGTTCGCCGCCTGGATATTGACAGGTATCGGCATGCGACTGGCGCTGTACGAGACGATGTTCTCTGCGCTGGTGAATCTTTACGGACAGCGTGCCAGGCTAACTATCTCACGCGTGACTCTGGCCGGAGGATTGGCCTCGGCTATTTTCTGGCCATGCGGAACATGGCTACTGACGCAGATGGACTGGCGGCATGCTCTGCAGATCTACGCCCTTTTTGGTCTGGTTAGTGCCGTGTTGTTGTGGACTATGCCGAATCATAAACTCCCCTCGCCAATACGGAAAAAACCACACAATCCGATTTCCCGCCACGATCGGCGCCCAGCTCTGCTGTATGCAGCACTGATTGCGCTGGTCACCTTTGTCTCCAACGGCACATCGACGCATCTGCCGGAGTTTATTGCCAACTACGGACTTCCTGTTGCAGTGGGAATGCTCTGGGGGATTGGGCAAACCGGCGCTCGCTTTCTTGAACTGGCATCCGGTTCAGCATTAACGCCATTGAGGCTAACACTATTGACCACCATGCTGATGCCGCTCTGCTTTGTGCTTGGCCTGAGTGGGCCTTATTTGTCCTGGGCGGCCGGTGGGTTCGTACTGGGCTATGGCGCAATCAACGGTTTGACAACCATATTTAAAGCAACGCTGCCGTTACAACTTTTTGCCGTCGAAGATTACGCCCATCGCACTGGCATTCTGTTAATTCCCGCGCAACTGTTAGCAGCCGTATCGCCTTTTGCCTATGCGTGGCTTAATCATCATCTTGGGATTCAGGGAAGCCTGGCGGTTTCCGCTACACTAACGTTGATAGTGGTAGGGTTGGCAGTATCGATTGCATTCAACCAACATATAAAATTACCGCTAACGGCTGGCAAGCGATCGTAAACAGCGAGGATAAAAAACCCTCTTTTCAAAGAGGGTTTTAGTCAGCAAAAATTTAGCTATTACGAGGAGAAATCATTCCCACTCAATGGTCGCTGGCGGCTTACCGCTGATGTCATACACCACGCGGGAAATACCGTCGACTTCGTTGATGATGCGGTTGGAGACGCGACCAAGGAAATCGTACGGCAGATGCGCCCAGTGCGCGGTCATAAAGTCGATGGTTTCGACAGCACGCAGGGAAACCACCCAGTCGTACTTACGGCCATCGCCCATGACGCCGACGGAGCGAACCGGCAGGAAGACGGTGAACGCCTGGCTCACTTTGTTGTACAAGTCAGCTTTGTGCAACTCTTCGATGAAGATGGCATCAGCGCGACGCAGCAGGTCGCAGTACTCTTTCTTCACTTCGCCCAGCACGCGCACGCCGAGGCCCGGTCCCGGGAACGGGTGGCGATACAGCATGTCGTACGGCAGACCCAGTTCGAGACCAATCTTACGTACTTCATCTTTGAACAGCTCACGCAGCGGTTCAACGAGGCCCATCTTCATCTCTTTCGGCAAGCCGCCCACATTGTGGTGAGATTTAATGACGTGTGCTTTACCGGTTGCAGATGCCGCAGACTCAATGACGTCAGGGTAGATAGTCCCTTGCGCCAGCCATTTGACATCTTCCAGCTTCAGCGCTTCTTCATCAAACACTTCAACAAAGACGCGGCCGATGATTTTACGTTTTGCTTCCGGGTCATTTTCACCTTTCAGCGCGCTCAGGAAACGCTCTTCACCTTCAACGTGAACGATGTTCAGGCCGAAACGATCGCCGAACATGTCCATTACCTGCTGAGCTTCATTCAGGCGCAGCAGGCCGTTATCAACGAATACGCAGGTCAGATTTTTACCAATCGCGCGATGCAGCAGCATCGCGGTAACAGAAGAATCTACGCCGCCGGACAGGCCGAGGATCACTTTATCGTCGCCAACCTGCTGACGAATGCGCTCAATGGCATCGTCGATAATTTTAGCTGGCGTCCACAGCGCTTCACACTGGCAGATCTCAAGCACAAAGCGCTCAAGCATACGCAAACCCTGACGGGTATGAGTGACTTCCGGGTGGAACTGCACGCCGTAGAAACGCTTCTCTTCGTTAGCCATAATGGCAAACGGGCAGGTTTCGGTGCTGGCAACGGTGACGAAGTCAGACGGGATGGCGGTCACTTTATCACCATGGCTCATCCAGACGTCCAGCATAGCTTTGCCGTCTGCGCTCAGCGCATCTTCAATGCCGTGGATCAGCGCGCTATCGGTCTGAACTTCAACCTGCGCATAGCCAAATTCGCGCTCATTAGAGGCTTCAACGTGGCCGCCCAGCTGCATCGCCATGGTCTGCATGCCATAGCACACGCCAAATACCGGTACGCCAGCTTCAAACACATACTGCGGCGCGCGCGGACTGTTATTTTCAGTGGTACTTTCCGGGCCGCCGGAAAGAATAATGCCGTTAGGGTTGAACTCACGAATTTGAGCTTCAGTGACGTCCCATGCCCACAGTTCGCAATAGACACCTAATTCACGAACGCGACGCGCCACCAGTTGGGTGTACTGAGAACCGAAGTCCAGAATAAGAATACGATGTTTATGAATGTTATCCGTCATTGACGATAATTCCGAGGCAAGTGAAACAGGTTAAATAAATCGCCCGGCGCATGGCCGGGCGAAGAAAATCAGGAGCCCATGCGGTAATTAGGCGATTCCTTGGTGATCGTCACGTCGTGAACGTGACTCTCCTGGATGCCCGCGCCGCTGATGCGCACGAATTCCGCTTTGGTCCGTAGGGTGTCGATGGTACCACAACCGGTCAGCCCCATACAGGAGCGCAAGCCGCCCATCTGCTGGTGAATGATCTCTTTCAGGCGACCTTTATAAGCGACGCGACCTTCGATACCTTCCGGTACTAGTTTGTCGGCGGCGTTATCGGTCTGGAAGTAGCGGTCAGAAGAGCCTTTGGACATCGCACCGAGGGAACCCATACCGCGGTAAGATTTGTAAGAACGCCCCTGATAGAGTTCGATCTCGCCCGGAGACTCTTCGGTACCGGCCAACATGGAGCCAACCATTACGGCAGCTGCGCCTGCAGCAATCGCTTTGGCAATATCGCCAGAGAAACGAATACCACCGTCGGCAATAACCGGAATACCGGTGCCTTCCAGCGCTTCAACCGCGTCAGAAACGGCGGTAATCTGCGGAACGCCCACGCCGGTCACGATACGAGTCGTACAGATGGAACCTGGGCCGATACCCACTTTGACCGCGCTGCAGCCCGCTTCCGCCAGGGCACGTGCGCCCGCGCCGGTAGCCACGTTACCGCCGATGATTTGCAGGTCAGGATATTTGGCTCGCGTATCACGGATACGCTGCAGCACGCCTTCAGAATGACCATGGGAAGAGTCGATCAGCAGAATGTCAACGCCCGCAGCAACCAGCGCATCAACACGCTCTTCGTTGCCTGCCCCCGCACCAACCGCCGCGCCTACGCGCAGGCGACCATGCTCATCTTTACAGGAGTTTGGCTTACGTTCTGCTTTCTGGAAGTCTTTAACGGTGATCATGCCGCGCAGATGGAAGCTGTCGTCAACAACCAGCGCTTTCTCAACACGTTTTTCGTGCATTTTGGCAAGCACTACTTCGCGGGTTTCACCTTCACGCACGGTGACCAGGCGCTCTTTCGGCGTCATATAAACGCTGACTGGCTGGTTCATATCAGTAACGAAACGCACGTCACGACCAGTGATGATACCGACCAATTCATTGTCTTCAGTCACGACCGGATAACCGGCAAAACCGTTACGTTCGGTCAGCTCTTTAACTTCACGCAGGGTGGTTGTCGGCAGGACAGTCTGCGGGTCGGAAACCACACCGGATTCATGTTTTTTCACGCGCTTAACTTCTTCAGCCTGGCGCTCAATGGACATGTTTTTATGAATAAAGCCGATGCCACCTTCCTGTGCCAGGGCAATCGCCAGACGCGCTTCAGTCACGGTATCCATTGCAGCGGAAAGCATAGGAATGTTCAGACGAATGGTTTTCGTCAGTTGAGTGCTGAGATCGGCGGTATTTGGCAAAACGGTTGAATGTGCTGGAACGAGGAGGACGTCGTCAAACGTCAGGGCTTCTTTAGCGATACGTAGCATGGGCAATATCTCGACCTGGGTGGATAAATATTGCCGTGGCATTATACAGAGCGTAACCGATTGCATCTACCCTTTTTTGCAAATAATACTTGCGATCCCCTCTCAGCAGGTTACTATCGACTGAATAACCTGCTGATTTAGAATTTGATCTTGCTCACATGTTGCCATCTCAATCCCCCTCAATTTACACGGTTAGCCGCCTGAATCAGTCGGTTCGTTTGCTGCTGGAACGTGAAATGGGTCAGGTATGGATTAGCGGCGAGATTTCAAATTTCAGCCAGCCTTCATCCGGACATTGGTACTTCACCTTAAAAGACGATAACGCCCAGGTGCGCTGCGCGATGTTCCGCAACAGTAACCGCCGCGTGACCTTCCGCCCGCAGCACGGGCAACAGGTGCTGGTACGCGCCAACATCACGCTTTACGAGCCGCGCGGCGATTACCAGATTATCGTTGAGAGTATGCAACCGGCGGGTGAAGGTCTGCTTCAGCAGAAGTATGAACAGCTTAAGGCCACATTGGCTGCGGAAGGGCTGTTCGATCAGCGGCACAAACAAGCGCTTCCCTCCCCTGCGCACTGCGTGGGAGTTATTACCTCTAAAACCGGGGCCGCGCTGCACGATATTTTACAGGTGCTCAAGCGCCGCGATCCCTCCCTGCCGGTCATTATCTATCCGACCGCCGTTCAGGGCGAAGACGCTCCGGGGCAGATCGTTCGCGCGATTGAACTGGCCAACGCGCGTCATGAATGCGACGTGCTGATTGTTGGGCGCGGCGGCGGTTCGCTGGAAGATTTATGGAGCTTTAACGACGAACGAGTAGCGCGCGCGATTTTTGCCAGCCCTATTCCAATCGTCAGCGCCGTGGGTCACGAAACCGACGTGACTATCGCCGATTTTGTCGCCGACCTGCGCGCGCCAACGCCTTCCGCTGCCGCAGAGATTGTCAGCCGCAATCAGCAGGAACTGCTGCGCCAGCTGCAGTCCGGTCAGCAGCGTCTGGAGATGGCGATGGACTACTTCCTGGCCAATCGCCACCGTCGCTTCACCCAGATTTTTCACCGTCTGCAGCAGCAGCATCCTCAGCTGCGGCTGGCGCGTCAGCAAACGGAACTGGAGAGATTACGTCAGCGGATGCGTTTCGCTCTTGAGACGCAGATAAAACGTGCAGATCAGCGCCAACAGCGCGCTACGCAGCGTCTGAGTCAACAAAACCCGCAGCCGCGTATTCACCGCGCCCAGAGCCGTATTCAACAACTGGAATTCCGGCTGGCGGAAAACATCCGCGCCCGGCTTGGCGAGCAGCGCGAACGCTTCGGCAATATGGTGACGCATCTGGAAGCCGTCAGCCCGCTGGCGACACTTGCCCGCGGCTATAGCGTGACGTCCGCCAGCGACGGCAAAGTCCTGAAACAAACCAGGCAGGTACGTGAAGGGGATTTACTTACTACCCGCCTGAACGACGGCTGGGTAGAGAGCGAGGTAAAAACGGTGACGCCCGTGAAGAAAACCCGGGCGAAGAAGAAGTAACGTCGGTTATTCGGTTTCCACCCACTCCACGCGTTTTTTCGAAATCAGCCCATGTCCGTTCTGGCAGAAGTAATCCACCGCGCCGCAGGCCTTTAAAACATCCAGCGGTTTGTGGCAGTCCGGGCAGCGTGCTTCCACAATAAAATCTTTAGCACAACGATCGCAGTGGGCGCTATTAGCCTGAATATCAAGCTGCGCGTGGCAGACGGGGCAATCAAATTCCATAGTGACTCCTGACGACGTTTATATTTTGTTATTTTATCACGTTTGCAGCGAGTGGGGGCCGAGAAGCAGCTGTTGCAACTGGATAATCATTAATGACAAACAGGCTATTCATCCATCACCGAGTTTCGTTTTATTCACCCTGCATGCTGAATCGCGATTGAGAAAACGCATCATAAATTTTCTCATTGGTAAACGGCGCAAAGGTGGCCCGTTTAGCGGCGGCAACCAGCGCGGCACAATATTGTTTGTTACCTTCGCTTGTTGTGATGCTATTCAGTTGTCCATCGTAGCTAAAACTCACGTGTATCCTGCATTTTTTGCCCGTCCATCCGTAGCGATCGGGTAGCTGGGACTCTATAGACTCTTTAATCGCCCTCGCCTGCCTGCCATACTCATCTTTGTCAGTGAAACGCCCAGAACTGCAGTCCCCAAGCGCTGTTGTTTTATGGCAATCCGAAGGATGAAGCGGCGCACAGCCGCTGGTAAAGATGACCAAAATACCTATTATTATCTTTTTCATATCCCTGTTCCCATTCCTTTAAACGATTCCCCATAAAACGTATTCTTCTTATCTAAAAGGAACACCCCTACTTTGAATGCTACCCGGCTGGTTTGGCGATGGCACCTCTACGGAAGACGGCCCCGGCCTGAAGTTAATGGTAATGATGTTATTCCTGGAGGGCTTCCCTTTAACATATCGCCATTTGTTCATGGCTGCCCTGACCTCGTTATCAAACATTCCGGAAGGGTCAACACTTAACAATTGAATGTTAGTGACGAGGCCATTATCGTCTACATCAAATTGCGCCTTAACCTGACCTGAGATTCCTTTTTTCTCAGCTTTAGCGGGATAAACAGGCTTAATTCGAGGTTCAATAGGTTGTGATTCAGCGGCATACGCGATTGGGGTAATAAACAGCATCAGGATAGCTAAAATTTTTTTCATTTTGACCTCATTGTCATAGAAGCATTAACCCTCACTGATTTTTCTCATATTTATACAACTACCTCAAGCAGGTTTACCTTATTGTGGTTAATTGGCGATCGCGCTAAATAAAAAAGCCCAACAGATGTGGGCTTTGGAGTCTTTATTCAGGCAAATAGCTTATTTGCTTTTCTTGATATGTTTGATGAGACGCTTACGCTTACGCATCTGGTTCGGCGTCAGGGTATTACGTTTATTAGCAAACGGGTTTTCCCCTTCTTTGAACTGAATACGAATCGGCGTACCCATCACTTCCAGCGATTTGCGGAAGTAGTTCATCAGGTAGCGCTTGTAAGAATCCGGCAGATCTTTCACCTGGTTACCATGGATAACCACGATTGGCGGATTATAGCCACCGGCGTGAGCATATTTCAGCTTCACGCGACGGCCTCGCACCAGCGGCGGCTGGTGATCTTCGGCAGCCATGGTCATGATGCGAGTCAGCATGGCGGTACCCACGCGACGGGTTGCGCTGTCGTAGGCTTCACGTACGGATTCAAACAGATTACCTACGCCGCTGCCGTGCAGTGCGGAGATAAAGTGCACGCGGGCGAAGTCGATAAAGCCCAGACGGAAGTCCAGGGTCTCTTTCACTTGCTCTTTTACTTCCTGACTCAGGCCGTCCCATTTATTGACGACAATCACCAGCGAGCGGCCGCTGTTGAGGATAAAGCCCAGCAGAGACAGGTCCTGATCGGAAATACCTTCCCGTGCATCAATCACCAGCAGCACGACGTTAGCATCTTCAATAGCCTGTAGCGTTTTAATCACCGAGAACTTCTCTACGACATCGGTAATTTTTCCGCGCTTACGTACGCCCGCGGTATCAATCAGCACATATTCACGCTCATCGCGCTGCATCGGGATATAGATACTGTCGCGAGTGGTACCGGGCATATCGTAGACCACCACGCGGTCTTCACCCAGAATACGGTTGGTGAGCGTTGACTTACCGACGTTCGGACGTCCTACAATCGCCAGCTTGATTGGCAGATCCTGCGGGTTAAAGTCATCTTCCGGCTCTTCAACTTCTTCGCCATTCTGCTCGGCTTCAAACTGCGCCCAGTATGCCGCGTCTTCGTCAACTTCTTCCGGCGGGTTCACTTCGTCAACCCACGGCAGCAGCACGTGCTCCAGCAGGCTGGTAACGCCACGACCGTGCGAAGCGGCAATCGGGTAAATCTCACCCAAACCCAACGACCAGAAATCAGCAACTGCCTGATCGGCATCGATACCGTCAGTTTTGTTCGCCACCAGGAAGGTCGGTTTTTCGCGAGAGCGCAGATGCTTGGCGATTGCTGAATCCGCAGGCATCAAGCCCGCGCGCGCATCGACCATAAACAGCACCACGTCCGCTTCTTCAATCGCCAGCAGCGACTGTTCCGCCATCCGCGTTTCTACGCCATCTTCGGTACCGTCGATCCCGCCTGTATCAATACAGATAAATTCACGACCTTCTACTTCAGCACGACCGTACTTACGGTCACGAGTCAGCCCCGGAAAATCCGCGACCAACGCATCACGAGTGCGCGTTAAACGGTTGAAAAGCGTGGATTTTCCAACATTAGGGCGCCCGACAAGCGCGACCACAGGTATCATGTTAAATGCCTCTTACAAAAATCGATACAACGTCGCTTTTCACGACGTTTCTAAAAAAGTCAAAACGGCCCCTGTCTGCCAGGGGCCGTTTCTCAAAAACAAACTACCGCTGTACTTAACGCGTAACTGCGTACAGCGTGCCGTCTTTGGCCTGAATCAGCAGTTTACCGTCAGCAACTACCGGGTCGGTCAGGAAGCCGGAGCTATCCATTTTCTGCTGGGCCACAAAGTGACCATCTTCCGGGTTGAGCCAGTGCATATAGCCTTCGCTATCGCCGACGACCAGATTTCCATTATACAACACCGGCGCAGTTAACAGGCGATGCAGTAGATCGCTTTGCGTCCACAGCGTCACGCCACCGTCAGTGGTCAGCGCCAGCACACGGTCATTCTGGTCAACCAGGTAAATACGGTTGCCGTCAACAATGAAATCGTTCACTGAACCCAGCTCGCGTTTCCACATAATCTGGCCGCTACGCAGATCCAGCGCCGTCAGGTTGCCGTTATAGGCCAGCGCATAAATTACGCCGTTAACGATAACCGGAGTTGTATCGACGTCGTTAAGGCGGTCGATTTCAGTCGGGCCGGTCGCGGTAGAGATACGCTGCTGCCAAATCATCTGGCCCTGCTGCATTAGCACCGCGCTTACGCGACCGTTGTCACCACCAACAACGGCAGCACCGTAGGCGGTAGCGGGAGCGGATTCACCACGCAGGGAGAGCGCTGGCATATCAAGGTTGACGGTCCATTTTACTGCACCATCAGCCTCGTTCAGAGCCTGCAACTGACCGTTGGTCGTATGAATCAGAACCATGCCGTCGCTCACCACCGGACGAGAAATGGCTTCACCCGCCACGCTCGCTTCCCACGCGACGGTGCCATCGCTGGTATTCAGCGCAAAGACTTTGGCTTTTTCACTACCGATATAAACATGACCGCCGGAAACGGTCACGCCGCCGGAAAGCAGTGCAGGCGCGCGGGAGAACCAGCCGTCTTTCTCTGCCAGGTTAACCGACCATACTTCTTTACCGTCACCTGAATTCAGAGCTTTAACAGTGCCTTTCCGATCGGCGGCATAGACAACGCCATCGGCAAACGCCGGGTGAAGATTAGAGTAAAATTCGCCGATACCGCCGCCAACTGAGGTGCTCCAGGACGTGGACGGCGTAAACTGGTTTTCCACCGTCGGCAATGGTGACATTTTCACCACATCTTCTTCGCTATTAAACAGCGAACAACCGCTCAATAAAGTAACGGAAAGCAGCCCTGGCAAAAGTAATTTACGCAATTGCATCGAGTCCCTCTCAGATGGACAAATTATTTATTTTCATACGCATCATTTCGCTGAGCGCCGGTGAAGCATCACTTTTCTCGCCCGCTTCCCAGGCCGCTTTAGCCCCTTGCTTATCGCCTTTACTCAGCAGGATCTCACCGCGCAAATCAGCAACAATTGAGGTCCAACCTTCGCCTTTAACGGCATCAAGGGTTTTTAACGCGGCATCAGGCTGTTTCAGCTGCAGCTGAACGCGAGCAAGACGCATATTGATAACCGATTTCAGATTATCATCAGAAGCGGCTGTCAGCCCCTGCTGAAGCTGCTTTTCAGCGTTCTGCAGGTCGTTCTTATCGACAAACTGCTGCGCCAGCTCAAGAGACGCAAACGCACCGTAAGTGTTTTTACTGTCAGCGGCAAATTTCTGCGCCGCGTTCAGTGCTTCTGGCTTATCCGATTTAAGCGCGGAAATCGCATTCTCATAGGCCAGAGACGAACCTCTGGCAGTGTCTAACTGATGGGATGTCCAGTAGCGCCAGCCAACCAGTGCGCCAACGCCCAAAACCACTCCGACGGCCAACGCTTTGCCATTTTCGGCAAAGAAACGCTTCAGCGCATCGACCTGATCGTTTTCGTTATCGTAAGTTTCCACGCAGTCCTTCTCCTGACTAATGATTCCCGGGAGATTAACCCAGAAGTGTGCGCAAATGCGCGGCAACGCTATCCTGCGTTACGGTAGTTTGCTCACCTGAGCGTAAATCTTTCACTACCACGTTTCCGTCAGCGACTTCTGACTCACCCACCACCAGAGCAATACGAGCGCCCCATTTATCCGCACGGGCAAACTGCTTCTTGAAGTTGCCGCCGCCGTGGTTGGTCATCAGCTTAACGCCGGGTAACGCATCACGAACCTGTTCAGCCAGACGCATAGCAGCAAACTGGGTTTCGGTTCCGGAGGCTACCAGGTATATATCGACAACAGGATCTGCTTTAAATTCCGGATTCACTGCCTGGACCAGTAAAACCAGACGTTCCAGCCCCATAGCAAAACCAACACCAGGGGTTGCACGGCCACCAAGTTGCTCAACCAGACCATCATAACGGCCCCCGGCACAAACAGTGCCCTGTGAGCCAAGGCTGGTCGTTACCCACTCAAACACAGTGCGGTTGTAATAGTCGAGACCACGCACCAGGCGCTGGTTCACGGTATAGCTGATACCGGCGGCATCCAGCAGAGCGCACAACCCGGCGAAGTGCTCTTTAGACTCTTCGTCAAGATAGTCACCAAGCGCTGGCGCGTCGTTCAGCAGCGCCTGTACGTCCGGGTTTTTGGAATCCAGTACGCGCAGCGGGTTGGTGTACATGCGGCGTTTACAGTCTTCATCAAGCTTATCTTTAAACTGCTCAAGGTAAGCCACCAGCGCATCGCGATAGTTGGCGCGCGCCTCCAGCGAACCGATGGAGTTCAGCTCCAGCGCAACATGGCTGGAGATACCCAGCTCACGCCACCAGCGAGCGGTCAGCATAATCAGTTCGGCATCAATATCCGGCCCCTGCAGGCCGAACGCTTCCGCGCCAATCTGGTGGAACTGGCGATAGCGCCCTTTTTGCGGACGCTCATGGCGGAACATCGGCCCGATGTACCACAGGCGCTGTTCTTGATTGTACAGGAGACCATGCTCGATACCGGCGCGTACGCAGCCAGCCGTGCCTTCCGGACGCAGCGTCAGGCTATCGCCATTACGGTCCTCAAAGGTGTACATCTCTTTTTCAACCACGTCGGTGACTTCACCGATCGCGCGTTTGAATAACGGGGTCTGCTCTACAATCGGCATACGGATTTCGCTGTAACCGTAGCTACCGAGCACCTGCTTCAGTGTGCCTTCAATGCGCTGCCAGAGAGCGGTTTCGCCCGGCAGATAATCGTTCATGCCGCGGATGGCTTGAATGTTCTTTGCCACGTTTATTCTCTTTATATATACAAAAATGAACCCCGGCGCCTCGCGCCCGCAGGTTCAATCATACACGGGAAGCGTATCGCTTCCCAACACGTTATTTTGCTTCAACCTGTTGAATATCGATACGACGTGCTTCATCAAGCATCGATGCTTTGGCACGGATACGCGCTTCCAACTGATCGATCATATCGTCGTTATCCAGCCTGTCTTTACGTACGCCATCTTCGTACAGGCCACTTTTCTTATTGCCACCGGTTACGCCGAGCGTAGATACCAGCGCCTCACCAGGACCGTTTACCACGCAGCCAATGATCGAAATATCCATCGGCGTAATGATATCTTCCAGACGCTGCTCCAGCGCATTAACAGTGCCGATAACGTCGAACTCCTGACGCGAACAGGTTGGGCAAGCAATGAAGTTAATGCCGCGCGCGCGAATACGCAGAGATTTCAGAATGTCGAATCCGACTTTGATCTCTTCAACCGGATCTGCTGCCAGCGAAACGCGCAGGGTGTCGCCAATGCCTTCATTAAGCAGCAAACCGAGGCCAATAGCTGATTTCACCGCACCGCTGCGGGCGCCACCGGCTTCGGTGATCCCCAGGTGCAGGGGCTGATCGATCTGCTTCGCCAGCAGACGATAGGATTCAACCGCCAGGAATACATCGGAAGCTTTTACGCTGACTTTGAACTGATCAAAGTTCAGGCGATCGAGATGATCGACATGACGCATGGCAGATTCCAGCAGCGCCTGTGGCGTCGGTTCACCATATTTTTCCTGGAGATCTTTCTCCAGAGAACCGGCGTTCACCCCGATACGAATGGGAATATTTTTATCGCGAGCGCAATCTACGACCATGCGTATACGCTCTTCATTACCGATATTACCTGGGTTAATACGCAGGCAATCGACGCCGTATTCCGCAACCTTCAGCGCAATACGGTAATCAAAGTGGATATCGGCAACCAGCGGGACATTAACCTGCTGTTTGATAAGTTTGAATGCTTCAGCCGCGTCCATTGTCGGCACGGAAACGCGGACAATGTCTGCGCCAACGCGTTCTAACGCTTTAATTTGATTGACTGTCGCCGCCACGTCAGTGGTGCGAGTGTTGGTCATCGACTGTACGGCGATAGGTGCACCATCGCCAATCGGCACATTCCCAACGTAAATTCGTTTAGATTTTCTACGTTGAATCGGAGCCTGATTATGCATGAAAAATCTCCCGCGTTACCCGTCTATTACTGCGCCGGTGATTGTTCGGCATTAAGGGTCAGACGCGCAACCTGGTTAGTTCTGATAAAACGACTCAAATCGACGGGTTTACCCAGATACTGAATCTGTACAGCTGCCGGTGCGCCAATTTTCAGCTTATAAGGTGCCTGACCGCTCAGATTCAGGTTGCCACCTTTACGTTGCAAACCGCTGAACAACTTTTTACCGGTGGCATCGCTCACTTCCAGCCAGCAATCAGCGGAGAAGTTCAGCACCAGATCCTGAGCTGAAGCCGCCGTAGCGGCCACGTTTGCCTGATCGGTGGGTAGTGGAGAGGTTGGATTCACCGCTGCAGGCGCTGGAGTTGCCGCAGTGTCGACATTTGCCTGAGAAGGCGCAACAACGGCGTTGTTATCTACCGGGGCCGGAGCCGGGGTTGACGCCGCTGGCGCAGTAGAAGTATCTACCGGCGCGCTGTTAGCAACAGCGTCCGGTGCAGAGTTCGCCGAATCATTATCCAGAGGAATATTTTGGCTATTATTATCGCCAGAATTCAGTTCAGCGGTGGATTGATCGGCCATGGTGGAGATCTCGTCCTGCTGCGCTTTGTGGTCTTGCCACCACCAGGCGCCGCTGAGGCCGATCACCACAAACAGGACCAGCCAGGTAAAGCTCATCAGCCAGCCATCACGCTTTTTACGACGTTTGCCCAGCGAGAAACTCTGCATTGGCGCAACTTTTGCCGCGCGAATGGGAGCCTGTTTCGCCATCATTGGCAGCAGTTCTTCTTCGGGAATGTGCACAAGGCGGGCATAAGAACGGATATAGCCGCGCAGGAAGGTTGAAGCAAGATCGGCTGGGGCCTTATCGTCTTCAATATCACGAACCGTGGAAACCTTCAGGCATAAGCGCTCAGCCACCGCTTGCTGGCTGAGTCCGAGTTGTTCGCGGGCCGTACGCAGACGCGCGCCCGTGGTGTTTGCTTCTTGATGGTCTTGAGTGGCTTCAGTATTCATTCGCTACAACTACTGGTACGTGAAATTTAAAGTTCAGCGCCGGTAACCCCGCGCCGCGAGACATCTGCTCAACGTCAGACAAACAGTATAAGGCCGTATGACGTACTATCACAGAGACTTATCAATATTGAATGCTAAGCGGTTGTTGTACCGCTACATACTGCCTCAAAGTCGACAAAAACGCACCGTAATTATTAACCAAACCAGTGTATTTCGCCCGGCTATTCAACATAAATATGCAACGCACAACCCGGGTTGCGCGTTGCATCATTTATCAGATTGCCTTAACGTCGATCGCTTCACCCTGCATACGCTTACGCAACGTGCGCTTGGTGCGGTCGATTACATCACCCGCCAGCTGGCCGCAGGCGGCATCAATGTCATCGCCACGTGTTTTACGCACAATCGTGGTAAAACCGTACTCCATCAACACTTTGGAGAAACGGTCGATACGGCTGTTGGAGCTACGGCCATACGGCGCGCCCGGGAAGGGGTTCCATGGGATCAGGTTGATCTTACACGGCGTATCTTTCAAAAGTTCGGCCAGCTCATGCGCATGCTCGGTACCGTCATTGACGTGATCCAGCATAACGTATTCGATAGTCACGCGACCCTGGTTGGCGTTGGACTTCGAAATGTAGCCACGCACCGAGTTCAGGAAGGTCTCGATATTGTATTTCTTGTTGATCGGCACGATTTCGTCACGAATGGTGTCATTCGGTGCATGCAGGGAGATCGCCAGCGCAACGTCAATCATATCGCCAAGCTTATCCAGCGCCGGAACCACACCTGAAGTCGACAGAGTCACGCGACGTTTGGACAGGCCAAAGCCGAAGTCGTCGAGCATGATTTCCATCGCCGGAACCACGTTGGTCAGGTTCAGCAGCGGTTCGCCCATCCCCATCATTACCACGTTGGTGATCGGACGTACGCCCGTTGCCTTCACCGCGCCGACAATTTTCGCAGCACGCCAGACCTGGCCGATAATTTCCGATACCCGCAGATTACGGTTAAAGCCCTGCTGCGCCGTGGAGCAGAATTTACACTCCAGCGCGCAGCCAACCTGGGAAGAAACGCACAGGGTCGCGCGATCGTCTTCCGGGATATACACAGTCTCAACGCGCTGATCGCCAACGGCAATCGCCCATTTGATAGTGCCATCGCTGGAGCGCTGCTCTTCAACAACTTCGGGTGCGCGGATCTCCGCGATTTCCTTCAGTTTGCCGCGCAGGACTTTGTTGATGTCGGTCATCTCATCAAAGTTATCGCAGCAGTAGTGATACATCCATTTCATCACCTGATCGGCGCGGAAAGGCTTTTCGCCCATATCTTTGAAAAACTCGCGCATCTGCTGACGGTTCAGATCCAGCAGGTTGATTTTGGCATCTTTATTCGGCACCGTCAGAGCGGCGCTATCAGGTGTGACTATTTGTTCAGACATAATTGATCCCGGCCTCGTTATTACACGTTATGGCCCCTGGAGGGTTGAAAAAGAAACGCCCCGGGAGCAACTGCTCGTCCGGGGCGCTGTATTCTACAAAGTCTGGCGCATCAATACCACGCTTGCACGCAGTCAATGATAAAAAAATCGTAACTACATACTTAATCCTCTATGGCTTTTCGATTGTCGCAAGGCGGCAAGCAAGTTAAGCCCCGGGAGCATAGATAACTATGTGACCGGGGTGAACGCGCGCAGCCAACACCGCGACGGTCGAAAAGACGACGAGGATTAGCGGGTGCGCGGGCAAACCTCGCCTTCCGCAAAGAAGAACGCGATCTCGCGCGCAGCAGATTCAACAGAATCGGAACCATGGGTACCGTTCTCGGTAAAGCTATCAGCGTAGTCAGCGCGCAGGGTACCTGCCAGCGCGTTCGCCGGGTTGGTTGCGCCCAGCAGGTCACGGTGACGCTGAACCGCATTTTCGCCTTCCAGCACGGAAACGACGATCGGGCCGGAAGTCATAAATTCAACCAGGCCGTCGAAGAATGGGCGGCCTTCGTGCTCAGCATAAAAACCGCGAGCCTGCTCAACGGTCAGGTGCAGCATTTTGGTGCCGACAATTTTGAACCCTGCAGCTTCAAAGCGAGAAAAGATGCCGCCAATAACGTTTTTTGCCACCGCGTTTGGTTTGATGATGGAAAAAGTACGTTCAATAGCCATGATAACCTCTTATATGTGTTGTTCTGTTTTGCAGATGAGCAGATAAATACGGCGCGAATTATAATCATCATCTACAGCGGTTGCCTATGTGTTTAGGTAACATTTTTTTAAAAAAAAGCGACCTTAAACAACAAATCCGACCAATCTATGACAGCTCCGCTTATTGTACGGTGAAATTCGCGGCAACAATTTGCCCGGCCTCATCCATCACTATCAGTTGATAATTTTCGACGCGTTCCAGGCTGAGGGTCGTGCTGGCCCCTTCCACCGCCAGCGGTTCGCCGTTCAGAAACCACCAGCGCCGCCCTTCCCCGCCGGTCGTTTGCAGCGGTAGCATAACCTTCTGCTCACCGGGCAGACGTTTAATCACCGATCCCTCGCGAATGCCGGATAGCACCAGCGGCGCGGGGTCCGCGGTTTGTACTGGCGGACAATCAGCCGATACTGCAGGCAGCCTGGCGCGACGCCGTTCGCCAACGGGGAGCCAGGGTTCGAGCGGCAACGGCCAGACGTCGATATTTTTTTCCACCGCGCCGGAGCAATCTGCCGCCACCCGCAGCCCTTTGTCATTCAACCATACCGGGAAACGAATGCCGCGAATCCCTTCCTGACCGGGCAGCAGCAGCGTCGGCGGCTGGCTCTCATCCAGCAGCCAGGTTGCCAACCGTCGGCGACAGTTCGCATCTCCTGATGCTAAATGCTGCCCGCCGGGCCAGCAAATGTTCCCGGCGCTGACCGACGATGGACGCGGGTCGGTCGGCAATCCGCCGCGGCCCATCGCTGGTCGCGCCAGCAGCATATTATTCACCTGATTAAGCAACGGCACCGCGCTGGCGAAACCAAACTGCCCGACCACCGGCGTGCCATCGGGCCGCCCGGTCCAGATGCCGATCAGATAGCGGGCATTAACGCCGATCGCCCAGGCATCGCGATATCCGTAGCTGGTGCCTGTTTTCCACGCCAGCGGTACCACCCGCACCAGCGATGCATCAGGAACCGGCTGCGCTTCACCAGCAAGAATACGCCGCACAATCCAGGCTGAACCCGGCGACAGTAGCGGTCTTTCCACTAGCGGAGCGTTCGGTGTGATGCGTAAGCGCGCGGCCTTGCCGTGACGGGCAAATGCGCTATACGCCGCCACGATATCCTCCAGCCTCGCCCCTGCGCCGCCGAGGATCAGCGACAGATTCGGCTCCGCGCCCGTTGGCAGCATCAGCGGCAGACCAGCGTTGCGCAGGTTAGCGGCAAACCGCTTCGGCCCGTAGGCCTCCAGTACCTGCACCGCCGGAAGGTTCAGCGAACGAACCAGCGCTTCGCTAGCGCTCACCGGCCCATGAAAACCGCTGTCGAAGTTGCCCGGCCGGTAATCGCTAAAGCGTCGCGGGACGTCCTGCAATAAAGACGCCGGATGAATCAGCCCCTCATCCAGCGCCATACCATAGACAAACGGTTTCAGCACCGAACCGGGGGAGCGGACCGCCGACACCATATCAATATGACCAAAACGGCTATCATCGCTAATATCCGCCGAACCTACCCAGCCGCGCACCTTCATATTGGTATGGTCAACCACCACCATTGCCAGCGAGCTGCGCGGTGGCAGGCGCGATTTCCAGTTTAACGCCAGATCTTCCAGCTGCCGCTGTAGCCCGGCATCCAGCGTCGTCACCACCTTATCTTCACGGCTGCCCGCCAGCGCGCGGCGGGAAAAAAGCGGCGCCAGCTGCGGCATCTGGCGTGGAAAGAGCCACACTGGTTCTTCGATAGCTTCACGCACCGGTTTTTCAGGCCACACACCCTGGCTCTGCATCCGCAGCAGCACTTTGTCGCGCGCTGCCTGAGCCCGCTCGGGCCAGCGGTCCGGGCGCAATCGGCTCGGCGCCTGCGGCAGTACCGCCAGCAGCGCCGCTTCGCCGTAGCTTAGCTGAGCTGGCGGTTTCCCAAGGTAAGCCCAACTGGCCGCACCGATCCCCTGCAGCGTGCCGCCGAACGGCGCCCGGTTGAGATAGAGCGTAAGGATCTCGCTTTTTGACAGATGCCACTCCAGCTGCAGCGCCCGCCATAGCTGACGCAGCTTGCCGCCGAAGGTGCGAGGATGAGGATCGAGAAGGCGCGCCACCTGCATGGTCAGCGTGCTCCCCCCGGAGATCACCCGCCCGGAGGTCAGATCCTGCCAGGCGGCACGCGCGATCGAGAACGGATTGACACCAGGATGATCCCAGAACCAGCGATCTTCATACTGGATCAGCGCCTGCAAATAGCGCGGTGAGACGTCACCGAGCGTCACCGGATAGCGCCAGACACCCTGCGCATCGGCAAAGCGCCACAACGGCGTCCCGTCTTCCGCAACCACAACCCTTGCGGGCGTAACCTCATGTAGCGGCAGCGGCCATAGCCTGTCAGCCGCCAGCACCGCAAGCCACAGAAGAAAAAAGAACGCCGCCAGCCAGCGCCAGCGGCGTTTTATACCACTCAATCCGCGCATTTACGGGGCGACGGTTAGCGGGCCGCTGGCCGCGCCGGTTGCCCGCCACTGCGGCACATACATCGATTCCACCTGCGGCTGCGGAACCTGATAAGTCCCCGGCGTCACCGCCCGCGCCAGATAAACCAGGGTCACCGGCTGTCCTTCGTTGATAGCCACCGCAGCGACAAAACGATCGTCGCGAAATTCAATGTGCTGGATATCCGCCTGCTGCATCTGGTTGAGCAGATTCTGCACCACCTCGCCATTCTCCTGCAGGCTAGCGCTGCTGTTGGCCAGATTCTGGTTTTCCAGCTCCAGCCCTGCCGGAAGTAAATCGACCACCAGCGCGTCCGGTACGTTGCGTTTGGCTGTGACTTCCAGCTTCACCAGTACCAGCTCACCGCTGCGCAGTGAAGAGAGAGATTTCTGCTGACCCTGAGTATCGAAAATTTGCCGTTCAATACCCAGCACGTTACCGCCAGGCTGTGGAGCGCTCTGCGGATACCCGCTGCTGTCGAGACGTAGCCACAGCGGCTGTTGACCGGTGTTGGTCACCTCCAGCGTCGCCAACTGGTCGCCGGTCAGGTTGCGAGTTTGCGCTTTGTCGCCGGAGAGCGGTTCGGACTGCAGCGAGGTTTGTACCTGCCAGTTGCCAGGAACGTCCTGCAACGAGCGCCCGGCAAGGAATAGCGCGTTGGTCTCCTGCGTTGAGAGCCAGCGCTGACCATAAGCCTCTTCCGCCAGGTTGCTTAGTAGTCTGTTTTGCGCCTCTGGCAGCAGCTTGTTCTCTTCCAGCAACGCCAGCTTCAGCGCATCGTCGCGCAGCTCGCTACCGTAGTCGCCGAGCCAGCGATTTGCATCCTGACGCGGCGTAGACATTGCCAGCTTCAGAGCTTCGTCACCGCGAGGCGCATCGCCCATCGCTTTCAGCGCAACGCCTAACTGCAACAACGGCAGACCAGAACGCGCCTGCTCGTGGCGATTCCAGATTTCGCGCAGCGCGCCGAGCGGTGCTTTTTGCTGCCGCGCCAGCACCAACGCAGCATAGGCCTGAGCAGCAAAGCGGCTGGCCTGGGCATCATCGCTATAGCGAACGGTCATCAGACCCGGTTCCTGTAAATACCGCAGCAGGCGCTGGTTGCCGTTGTTAATAGCATTCGTCGGCACGCTATAGCCCTGCTCTCCCGCTCGCACGAGGAAGTCCATCGCGTAAGCGGTCAGCCAGTACTCTTCCGGTCCTTGTTTATCCCACAGGGCGAAACCGCCATCATCGCGCTGCATTTGCAGCAGGCGCGAAATGCCGATATCCACCGCCGCGCGCCGTTTTTCATCACTGTCTCCGCTGATCCCCAACGCTTTTAGCTGAACGGCGTTGGTATAGAGCGACGGGAACAGTCCGCTGGTGGTTTGTTCCAGACAACCGTAAGGGTAAGCTTTGAGGTCGCGAATATAGCGCGCCAGATTCAGCGGCGGCTTACCACTGAATACCAGTTGCCCTTGCAGCGTGGCGGGCGAGAAGCCCTGACTTTGCCCAGCCGGAGCCTGCCAGCCTTCGCCCGGCTGCAGAACCGCGCCGGAATTCACGGTTTGTGCCGGAAACGCCGGACGCACGCCCAGCGTCCACTGTTTTTGCATCGGGGTGAAGGTTTCGCCAGGCAGGTTCAGACCGCTGATAGTGGCGTTAACATGGCCGTCACCAAAGCCTTCATGGGCGCGAACGGGAACAAACAGAGTGCTGCGCGCGCCGGGCACCAGCTGTACCGGCGGTATTTCCCCGCCTTCAAGCTGCAGCAGGCCGCTGGCGTTCAGCGCAACGTTGAGCGTTTGCGGCTTATCGGTCAGGTTGCTGAGATCCAGCGCCAGGCGTGTCATATCTCCGCTGGCGAGGAAGCGCGGCATGTTCAGCTCGGCAATGACCGGCGCTGCAACGATCACTTTATCTTCACTACTGCCAAAATCATCAGCGCTCCACGCCTGGGCCATCACCCGCAGTTCGCCGTTAAAATCGCCAATCGGTAACGTTACCGTGCCTTCGCCTTTCTCATCCAGCACCACCGGCTGCGCCTGCTGGGCGACAATGGTTACGTGATTAACCGGCGGTTTGCCGCCGCGCTTGAGTTCGTCGCCATCGCCGCCGAAACGCAGGCTAGCGAGCCTCCCCTGCCCTTCAATGACCTGACCGTAGATATCGTAAATATCCGCGCCGTAGCGCTTCTGACCGAAGAAAGCGTTCCACGGATCCGGCGTCGCATAGTCGGTAATATTCAATACGCCGCTATCGACGGCGGAGAGCAGAACGTTGACCTGCTTCGGCATCTCGCCTTCTTTGACGCTGGCTTTCACTTTCACCGTCAGCGGTTGGTTCGGGCGCATTTTATCCGGCGCTTCCAGCGCCAGATTCAGACGGCGGTTTTCATCACCAAGCGGCAGATGCAGCAACCCCACAGCCCGTTTTGGCGTCGCGGAGCGTGATTTATCCCCCGGACGAATCACCAGGGTGCTGAGATACAGGTCGTGGCGATTCCAGGCTTTATCCACCGGAATCGACAAATCCATACCTTCCGCCGGAACATCAATTTCCTGCCACCAAAGCGGCCCCTCACTTGATTCCACCAGCGCATAGCCTTTACCGGCTGCCGGAGCGGCAATGTGCAGCTTGATAGTGTCACCCGGTTTATAGGCTGGTTTATCCAGCTTCATGGTAACGCGGTCCGGACGCGCGGCCCCCTGACCATCGCTGTTATCCTGCCAACTGTATCCGGCCCAGAAACGCACGCTGCTGACAACATCGTCCGGCCCTTTGACCTCCAGTCGATAAGAGCCCCACTCAACCGGGAAGCTGACTTTTGCCGTTTGCCCGGCAGTAAGATCCAGCGACTCCTCTCCTTCCTGAAGATCTTTTTGATCGAACTGCGACTGCCAACCTTCACTATCGGACCAGTTCCAGTAGTAATCGCGGCGTTCGCGAATCAACCGCACCTGTAGACCAGAAACCGCCCTCTTCTCGCCTTTGGCGTCGGCATAGACAATCTCAAACGCCGCGTTGCCGTTTTCATCCACCACCGGCTGTTTGATGGTGCTGTCAGTGCGATAGTCGTATATCTCTTTCAGGGCAAATTCCGGACGAATGCCCGGCAGCGCGTCGGCAGGCCAGATAGGCTGCCGGGCAGTGCGGGTCACCGGACGGCCACCAGATTCCAGCAGGCTGGCCTGCAAAATTACCTGCAGCGGCGAGTGGCTCTCCTGCCACTGGCTGGCGGTGGTCACTTGCGCATGACCTTGCTCATCGAGCGTGGCCTGTACTTCATCCAGGCTGCGGGAAAGGTTCTCTTCGGCAATATCGCCAAACTGGAAGCCCGGCAGCGCTTGCACCGCATCGCGCAGCGGGCGAAGGAACAGCTTGCCCTGTAACTGGTTGCCGCTGGCCGGCGCGCCGTACAGATAAGCGCCGGTCACGGCAAAACTGACATCAGTAGCGGGCGCAATCGGCGCATTTTGCGGCGTCAGGTTCAGCGCCATGCGCTCGGGCATAAAATCTTCAACGTGGAAATCCCACTCGCGCGGCTGGTTGTCGCCAGTGCTGGCGCGGATATGCCACATCCCGGTTGCCGCGCCGCTATCGAGCGAATACGTAAACTGGTACAGACCGTTAACTGGCTTGCTTACCGTCGAACGAATCACCTGGCCGTCCGGCTGCACCACTTCCAGCTTCACCGGCTGCTCGGCCAGCGGTTTGCCGTCGCTATCGCGCAGTAACGCGTTGAGAACCACCGTTTCGCCCGGTCGATAGAGATCGCGCGGGCCGAACATAAACAGTTGCTTAGTGAAGCCCGGCGCACCGGCAATCGAAAACTCCGCCAGATCCAGCGCCGGGAGTTTGAGGTCGAGCAGTGTGGTTTGCCCGTCCTTGCGCGCCAGCAGCAGCGCCGCGTCTTTATCAGTTTGCAGCGTGACGTGTCCCTGAGCATCGCTCTTCGCTTGCGCCAGAGTCTGCCCTTTGGCATTCAGCAGTTGAACGTCAATGTCGGACTGCGCAGCACCGTTTTCGAGGCTCTGGGTAAAGACATCCAGCCGGTTGTGGTAACGGTGTGCGGATACGCCGATATCACTAAGGGTGAACAGCGTCGCGGCGTTGCTGTAGTTATAGTGGCCCGCCTGATTCATCACCGCAATATAGACGCCCGGCTCTTGCAGAGGCTTGATATCCGCCAGCGGCAGCAGCAATTTTTCGCGCGTATTGCGCGCCGGGTTAAGGTCGAAACGGCCGGTATAGACCAAATCGGCCATCTTCAGCAGCTCATCCGACTCCCAGTTGCTCAGCGAATTACGGTATTCCCACTGGCTGACAAAAGCGGAGAGTGATTCCGGTTTGATGCGGAAAAAGTTCACATCGACGTTATCGACATTCAGCGCCATCACCGGTAGTCCGGCGACTACTTTCCCCGGCAGTAGCGAGCCACGGCTGGCAAAACCAATGCTTGGGGCAATATCGCGGGTGGTAATGGTTTTTTCGAAGCTGCTGTCAAAAGTCGCTTTATTCAGCGCCGCCAGGGTTGGGTCCACCGAAACAATCAGCTCACGTTTTGGCTCCAGATGGCGCAACCGTAGCTCTTTAAGATTTGGCGCCAGCTCCCAGGCACCGTCGACTTTGCCGCTCTTTTTGTCGACCAGATGTACGCTGCGGGAGAAATCCTGATCCGGCTGTAAAGGGATAGAAAAAGTCAGCACCAGCGTCGCCGCGCCGTCGAGCTGCACTTCCGAGGCATCCAGCAGCGTTAGCGCTTTGCCTTGGCTTTTTTCCGCCAGCGCCGCCAACTGGGCACTGTCCGGTTTCGCATTGTCTTTATCCGCCGCCGTGGAGGCCGCTGGGGCAGCCGCCTGTGGTTTGCCGCTGTCATCGCAGCCGGTCAACGATAACGCAGTAAGTAGCGCCAGAGATAGCGCCGCCAAACGAAATGGTTTCATCCTTCTAACCCCTCGGCCCAAAAGCCAGATACACTCAGTGAACACATTATTATGCGTGAACGGCAGAATTACCAATAGCACGCTCGTTAACAATGTCCGGCAAAAGAGACCTCTGGACCGAGCATCAGGATTCATGAATTAATCAAATAGGTTAACCCAGGATTTTTCTTACTTCCTCTGAAAAAGGAATTTATTGCTGTCTTGTTATTCTGAGTATCTATCCAAAGCAAACCTATATATACCCTAAATAATTCGAGTTGCAAGAAGGCGGCAAGTGAGCGAATCCCCAGGAGCTTACTCGGGTAAGTGACTGGGGTGAATGAACGTGGCCAACGCATATGCAACTTGAAGTATGACGGGTATAAATTGACAAATCTCGCATTTTCAATTAATTGATATATATCAACGCCTCTAAAGCATAAATTATCTCCCTGGCGAAGATATTATCTGCGCGTTCCGCAGTTACCTGACAACACAATATCCACCCGTCCCATAAACATATATGGGATAAATAATATGGAAGTTATTTATGTCACAAATGGTCGCACTGTCGATTATTGTTTTAATTCTTTATATCGGCGACGTTGTTTCTACCCGCACAAAAGCCTGGATCCCTTCGGTATTTGTCTGCGCAGTTTTGTTTCTGATTGGTTACTGGACATTTTTCCCTGCGGATATTATCAGCCGTGCTGGGATAGGCACCCCTGTTGCCATAATGCTGATGTATTTATTAATCACGAATATGGGCACCCTGCTGTCGCTTAAAGAGCTGGCCCAGCAGTGGAAAACCGTGGTTATCTCCCTCGCAGGTATCGCCGGAATAACGGCCGCCGTTTTTGCGGTATGTATGGTGATGTTCGACCGCAACACCGCGCTGGTCACCATTCCTCCGCTGGTCGGCGGTATCGTCTCATCGCTGATTATGTCGCAAGGTGCAAGCAACGCCGGTCTGGTTGATCTATCGGTTTTTGCCATATTGGTTTACGTGATGCAAGGATTCGCCGGATATCCTCTAACCGCCATCATGTTACAACGCGAAGGCAAAACGCTGCTGGCCCGCTACCGCAGCGGTGAGCACCACCATGATGACGTCCCGGACGAGCACGCTATGCTCGCCGTCGGGGAAGAGAAAATGCCGCGCCTGTTCAGTAAAATCCCTGGCAGCTATAACAGCAACTACTTCAAATTCCTGCGCCTGGCGCTGGTCGGCTGTCTGGCCTGGTTTGTTGCCGACCTTGCCAAGCCAATAGTGAACATCAGCCCATTTGTACTGTGTCTGTTTTTTGGCGTGGTATTTACTTCGCTGGGCTTCCTCGAAAAACACACGCTGCATAAGGCCAACGGCTTCGGCTTCGCCATTATGGGATTGATGCTATTTATCTTTGATACGCTGAATAAAGCGACCCCGGAGATGCTGCTGCGCCTGCTTTTCCCGATGGTAGTATTAATCGCCACGGCGGTTATCGGCATGTTTATCGTCTCCTGGCTGGTTGGGAAACTGCTTGGCGTCAGCGGCCCGATGGCATTCGCCATCTCTCTGACCGCGCTGTACGGTTTTCCCGCCGACTATATTATTACCAACGAGGCCATCAACGCCCTCACCCCCGATGAAAAAGAGCGCCAGATGTTGACCCACCATATGCTGGGCCCGATGCTGGTGGGCGGGTTCGTCTCCGTCACCATGGTTTCGGTGGTATTGGCTGGAATACTGGTCGGTTACCTGACACCGATCGCTGGTTGAGCGCGTTGAATTTTTAGCAAATTATGGAGCCATTGATGATTAACCCTGCCATTACCGAGATTATCGCCAGAGAAGAACCGGCGATGATCGCTTTTCGTCGCGACCTGCACGCCCATCCTGAGCTGCCGTGGGAGGAGAAGCGCACCACCGATCGCGTCGCCGCTGAACTGGAAGCCATCGGTATTCCATACCGCCGTACCCATCCGACAGGCATTATCGCCGATATCATCGGCGGTCAGCCGGGTAAAACCGTGGCCCTGCGCGCCGATATGGACGCTTTGCCGGTGCTGGAGCTCAACGATCAGCTCGACTACAAATCGCAAACGACGGGAAAAATGCATGCCTGCGGCCATGATTCCCATACCGCTATGCTACTGACCGCTGCCCACGCGTTATATGAAATCCGCGAGCAGCTGGTAGGCAACGTACGTCTGATCTTTCAGCCTGCGGAAGAGATCGCTGAAGGTGCAAAGGCGATGATTAAGCAGGGGGCTATCGACAACGTGGATAACGTTTTTGGGATGCATATCTGGTCGGGTACGCCATCCGGCAAAATATCCTGCAACGTCGGCTCATCCTTTGCCTCGGCGGATTTGCTGAAAGTAACGTTTCGTGGCCGCGGCGGTCACGGCTCGATGCCAGAAGCGTGCGTTGATGCCGCCGTTGTCGCTTCTGCTTTTGTGATGAATCTCCAGGCCATCGTGGCGCGTGAAACCTCGCCGCTGGAGTCCGCCGTGGTAACCATCGGCAGAATGGACGTCGGCACGCGCTTTAACGTCATCGCTGAGAACGCCGTTCTTGATGGCACCGTGCGCTGCTTCAGCATTGAAGCGCGTCAACGTCTGGAGGCGGCGATTACCCGCTATGCAGAGCATACCGCCGCAGTCTACGGCGCGACGGCTCAGGTTGACTACTGCTACGGTACGCTGCCGGTGATCAACGAGGAGCGCAGCGCGCTGCTGGCGCAGTCGGTTATCCGCGATGCGTTTGGCGACAAGGTTCTTTTCAACGAAAAGCCGACCACCGGTGGAGAAGATTTCAGTTTTTATATGGAGAATATCCCCGGTGCCTTCGCGCTGCTCGGCTCAGGTAACAAAGAGAAAGGTAGCGATTACGCGCACCATCACGGCTGCTTTAATATCGATGAGCAGGTGATGAAAAGCGGTGCCGAGCTGTACGCACAGTACGCCTGGCGCTACCTGCAGCAAAGCCAGTTTTAACAGGATACTCCCCTGACGCCGTTCGGGGGAATATCACATTACCACCGCATCCCCTTGAAAATGCCTTGTCGATATCGTTAAAAACAACAACAATCACTCTATTGTTGATGACACGGAGGCACTCATGTCTACCTCGTTTTTTGTCGCTGCCGACTGGCTGGCGGAACATATTGATGACCCGGAAATCCAAATTATCGATGCGCGGATGGCCCCGCCAGGGCAGGACGATCGCGATATCAACGCTGAATATCTGGCAGGCCACGTTCCTGGCGCCGTCTTTTTCGATATCGAAGCCCTTTCCGACCATACCAGCCCGCTGCCGCATATGATGCCGCGCGCGGAGGCATTTGCCGTTGCCATGCGCGAACTTGGGGTAAACAGCGATAAGCATCTGGTGGTGTACGATGAAGGTAATCTCTTCTCCGCACCGCGCGCCTGGTGGATGTTGCGTACTTTCGGTGTCGAAAAAGTGTCGATACTTGCGGGTGGCCTCGAAGGCTGGCGTCGCGATGAGCTACCGCTGGAGCAAGGCCTTCCTGAATTGCCGGAAGGTGATTTTGACGGCCGCTTCGATCCGCTGGTGATCAAACGCCTGACCGATGTATTGTTAGTTAGCCATGAAGGATCGGCACAGATCGTCGATGCTCGCCCGGCGGCACGCTTTAATGGTCTGGTGTCTGAACCGCGTCCAGGTCTGCGTAGCGGGCATATTCCCGGCGCACGAAACGTCCCCTGGACCGAGCTGGTGATTAACGGCGAACTCAAAACCGTTGATGAGCTGAACGAGATTTTCGCTCGTCAGGGCGTTGATTTTGAGCGGCCGATTATTGCCAGCTGCGGATCCGGCGTAACGGCGGCAGTGGTGGTATTAGCGCTCACCACCCTCGGCGTCAACGGCGTTAGCCTATATGACGGCTCATGGAGTGAATGGGGCGCGCGGACGGATTTGCCGATTGAACCGGCGCAGTAGATAGCAGATAGAACAACGGGGGCTTAAGCCCCCGTTGTGTTTAGATAATACGATTTTGCTTAAAGTCACGCAGGAAGCTGCCCCAGCGCTTTTCATAGAACGGCGTGATGTGGGCAATCATAAAGTGGCTGATGCCCTTTTCGCCCTCCACCACCTGGCAGATATCAATTGGTTCGTCGCCGGGAAGCGTATCAGTCGCTACGCTGCCGGTTGCCTGAATGATCTCCTCGACGTCACCTTCCGCTTCAATACCAATCAGCAGGTTAGCTGGCGCATCGGCACTGTCTTTAATTGAGCATAAAAACGCACGTTTCACCGTTTTCAGCGTCTTGAACAGCGTAGTCAGCGAATCAACCATCTGCACAGGCGGTTCAGCAACTTCGGACAACAGCAGCGGCGCGCCGCCTTCGAGCACGGTCTGGGTACTCAACGGGCTACCCTCTTCGCCCAGCAGATGGCTAATCTCACGCGGCGCAAACTCTTTGCCGGTCGGCAGTTTGGCATTGAGGTACAGCGTCTCGCCGAGGGTCATAGCGAACAGCGTTCGCACCGGCATCACCACAAAAGACTGCTCGTCTTCCACGGCCTGTTGCAGCGCTTCCAGCGAGGTGAAAAAAGGAATAATCGACGTACCGTCATCTTTTTCCCAGTGCTGCAAATCCAGTACGCTATCTTCAACAACCTGCTCGCCCTGTGCTGCGGCTCCCGGAACCCAAACGGTGGCTTCCAGCAAGGTACTGAAAAACGCCGGACGATGGCCTGGCTCAGTCGCCGCCTTTTCCAGCAGAGTTTCTAGCTCATTTTTAGTTTCGGACATAGTGGTTCCAGAACGGTAATACCCCCTCACCCAGGGAAAAGAGTAAGGTGAGGGGAAAAGGTTATTCCGCAGTCAGCAAATTCGCAATGGTGCGCACACCGAGGCCTGTCGCCCCCGCCGACCACTGCTCAACGGCAGATTTGCGGTAGGTCGCAGAGCAGTCGATATGCAGCCAGCCTTCATGATAGTTCTCGACGAAGTGGGACAAGAAGCCTGCTGCCGTGCTGGCACCCGCCGGATAGGCCGCGCTGCCAGTATTGTTCAGTTCCGCAAAGTTCGACGGCAACTGACCGCGGTGGAACTCGGCCAGCGGCAGACGCCAGAACGCTTCGTTCTCGGCCCGAGCGCTTGCCAGCAGACGATTCGCCAGATTGTCATCAAAGCTGAAGAGCGCATGATAATCGTTGCCCAGTGCGGTTTTTGCGGCACCGGTTAGGGTAGCAGCATCGATAATCAGCTCAGGCTTCTGTGCACAAGCATCAATCAGGCCATCCGCCAGCACCAGACGGCCTTCGGCATCGGTATTCATGATTTCAACGGTTTTGCCGTTGCGATAGAGAATAATGTCGCCAAGTTTGAAGGCGTTGCCGCTAATCAGGTTATCGGCACAGCACAGATACAGCTTCACGCGTTTGTTCAGGCCACGAGTGATAGCAAACGCCAGCGCACCGGTCACCGTCGCAGCACCGCCCATATCGGATTTCATCGAATCCATAAAGGCGCTTTGCTTGATGCTGTAGCCGCCGGAGTCAAAGGTAATGCCCTTACCGACCAGACAGGCGTAAACCGGGGCTTCTTTATCGCCGGTTGGGTTATAGTCCAGCGCCAGCAGGACCGGCGGACGCTCAGAGCCGCGGCCAACGGTGTGCAGACCCAGATAGTTCTGCTCGCGCAAATCTTCGCCCTTTGTGATGCGATAAGAAACATTGTCACAGGCGACGCTGCACAGCAGGTCAACCGCGCGCTGCGCTAACTGCTCCGGCCCCAACTCTTCTGCCGGGGCGTTGATGGTGTCACGGACCCAGTCGATGATGGTCAGGCGGCTATCCAGTTCACTCTTCTGCGCATCGTCCAGAGTTGGCCACTCAACTTTGCGGCTGCCTTTTGGACCTTTATAACCGGCCCAGAACGCCCACGCACGGTCTGTATTCCAGCCCTCGCCATCGAGCGCAACGTGCTTGATGCCCATGCCGTCAATTTTACGCGCTGCGCGCTGGATTAAACCCAGGTCGTCTTTATCGTTCAGGTGCAGGGTGATACCGTCGTTATTAATGCTGTAAGACGCTTTTTCTCCCCAGCGCGCATCGGCTGGCTGATCGGTCAGCGTAATTTTCATAGCTTCGGTCATTATCATTATCCTTCTTAGCAAACGGGCCACCGTATGGCAGCCCGTAAAGTTCTTTCGCTCATTAATTCATCCGACTAAAAGCCGCATAAATCATGACGCGAAAATTATTCTGCTTCGTCTAACCAGACTAGCAGAATCGCCTCCAGAATTTTTTCATTGGATGCGTTTGGATCGTCATTAAACTCTTCCAGCTCGCAAACCCACTGATGCAGATCGGTGAAGCGAACGGTTTTCGGGTCGAGATCCGGAAAAGCATCGTACAGCGCTTCGCCGATTTCACGACTATCGGTCCATTTCAGTCCCATATTAATGCTCGCGTGCGTGGTTGATGGTGTAGCGCGGAATTTCGACGACCAAATCGTCATCGGTCACGCGCGCCTGGCAGCTCAGACGGCTGTCGGGCTCAAGCCCCCAGGCCTTATCCAGCATGTCGTCTTCATCTTCGGTACTTTCAGCCAGCGAGTCAAAGCCTTCGCGCACGATGCAGTGGCAGGTGGTGCAGGCACAGGATTTTTCGCAGGCGTGTTCAATCTCAATACCGCTACGCAGGGCAGCATCAAGGATAGTCTCACCGATCTCAGCTTCCACAACTACGCCATCCGGACACAGGTCCTGGTGGGGCAGAAAAACAATTTTTGGCATTTTAAACCTCGTCCACGGATTGGCCTTTCAGCGCGGTACGGACCGATTGATCCATACGACGTGCGGCAAATTCCTGGGTTTGTGTGTCGATATTTTTAATCGCTTCTTTAATCGCATCGGCATCATCGCCTGCCGCTGCGGTGCGCACTTGCTCCGCAGCGTCATCGATAGCTTGACGCTCTGCGGCGCTTAACAGCGCGGCGTCGGCGGCCAGCGCACTCACCAGACTTTCCAGAACGCGTGCGGCTTCGACTTTTTGCTCGGCCAGCATCCGCGCCTGAACGTCCTGCTCGGCGTAGCTCATCGAATCTTTAATCATGTTGGCGATCTCGCCATCGGTCAGGCCGTAGGACGGTTTCACCTGGATGGAGGCCTCAACGCCGGTCGATTTTTCCATCGCCGTCACGCTCAGCAGGCCGTCAGCATCCACCTGGAAGGTGACGCGAATATGCGCCCCGCCCGCCGGTAGCGCCGGGATCCCACGTAGCGCAAAGCGCGCCAGTGAGCGGCAGTCCTGCACCAGTTCGCGCTCGCCCTGTATCACGTGGATAGACATCGCCGTCTGGCCATCTTTGAAGGTGGTGAACTCCTGCGCGCGCGCCACCGGAATGGTGGTGTTGCGCGGGATGACTTTCTCGACCAGACCGCCCATAGTTTCCAGCCCAAGAGAGAGCGGGATAACGTCAAGCAGCAACAGTTCGCTGTCCGGCTTATTGCCGACCAGGATATCCGCCTGAATCGCCGCGCCGATGGCAACGACTTTGTCCGGGTCAATAGAGGTCAGCGGCGTGCGGCCAAAGAACTCGCCAACGCGTTCACGGACCAGCGGTACGCGGGTTGAACCGCCGACCATCACCACTTCCAGCACCTCTTGCGCCTCAACGCCCGCATCTTTCAAGGCGCGACGGCAGGCCAGCAGCGTGCGTTTCACCAGCGGCGCGATCAGGTCATTAAACTGGTTGCGGGTAATTTCGCCCTGCCAGCCGCCAACGTCCACCCGCGCCACATCGGCATCGCTTAGGGCAATCTTCGCAGCGATAGCCGCATCGAGCAGCTCACGCTGCAGGCGGTTGTTGCTACGATCGGCAATACCCGCCTGTTCGCGGATATGATCGGCCAATAGGTGATCAAAATCGTCGCCGCCGAGCGCGGAATCGCCGCCAGTCGCCAGCACTTCAAACACACCGCGACTTAAACGCAACACGGAGATATCAAAGGTGCCGCCGCCGAGGTCATAAACCGCAATCACTCCTTCCTGACCGGAGTCCAGGCCGTAGGCAATCGCCGCCGCGGTCGGTTCGTTCAGCAGACGCAACACGTGCAGGCCCGCCAGACGCGCGGCGTCCTTAGTCCCCTGACGCTGGGCGTCGTCGAAGTAGGCCGGAACGGTAATCACCACCCCGTCAAGCTCGCCCGCCAGCGCTTCGGTAGCACGTTCGGCAAGTGCCTTCAGGATATCGGCTGAAACGCGAATCGGGTTGAGCAGGCCGCCAGCGGTGTGAATCAATGGCAGGCCGTTTTCACTGGCCTGCAGTTGATACGGTAGATGCGGATACCGAGCTTCGATATCCGCCAGAGAGCGTCCCAACATGCGTTTAACGGAGCTGATGGTGTTGACCGGATCCAGTGCCGCGTTCTGTCGCGCGTCATAGCCAACCGTCAAACCTGAAGCCTGATAGTTAACCACTGACGGCAGCAGGTAGCGCCCTTGATGGTCAGGCAACGTTTCGGCCTGACCGCTACGCACGGTAGCAACCAGTGAATTGGTGGTGCCCAGGTCGATACCGGCCGCCAGACGACGCTGGTGCGGCGCGGCACTCAGACCGGGCTCACTAATTTGTAATAAGGCCATAATTGCTTCCGAAAATTAAAAATCGAGCAGTTTTTCTTCGAGTTGTTCCGCACTGCTTCGCAGTTTATCGAGAAAACGCAGCTTGCGTACAGTATCCGCTGCCACATCCCACGCCTCGTTATTCAGTTGTTCGACCATCAACTGATGGCGGGTATCAAACAGCACTTTTACCCGCTTGATAAAGCTTTCCAGACGCGCTTCATCTTGCGCCTTTCCTATCTCATCGAGCTCTTCGCGAAGTTCCAGTTGTTCCATCAGGAACGCAGTATCACGCACGGTGTGCTGCTCGCTGGCGAGATCAAAACCGTGAAGCGAAAGGAGATATTCGGCGCGGGTCAACGGATGGCGAAGGGTTTGCCATGCCTGATTGATAGTCGCAGATTGCTGCACCGCTGCAAGCTGTTCAGCTGCGCTGCCGTTGGCGAATTTATCGGGGTGGTACTGGCGCTGTAAATCCTGATACCGGGCAGCCAGGGGTTCTAATGAAAGGGTATAGCTGGCCGGTAACCCGAAGAGGGTAAAATAGTCCATAGCAACCTCAGGGTTAACGAGATAAAGCAAACCCCACTTACGGACGTCCGCAGCGGGGTTTTGATTACATTGCAATTATACGTTAAAGCTTTCGCCGCAGCCGCACTCGTCTTTCACGTTAGGGTTGGTGAACTTAAACCCTTCGTTCAGACCTTCTTTGACGAAGTCCAACTGAGTGCCGTCAAGGAACTGCAGGCTTTTGCCGTCGATCACTACCTTGACACCTTTATCTTCAAACACGGTGTCCTCTGCCGCCGGCTCGTCAACAAATTCCAGCACGTAGGCCATGCCTGAACAGCCCGAGGTGCGAACACCTAAACGCAGGCCAAAGCCTTTGCCACGGTTGGCCAAGAAGGTATTAACTCGCGACGCTGCGCTGTCGCTAAGAGTAATCGACATACAATAACCTCTTAATTATTTCGCTTCACGTTTGCTTTTGTAATCCGCAATCGCGGCTTTAATCGCGTCTTCCGCCAGGATAGAGCAGTGAATTTTCACCGGTGGCAGTTCAAGCTCGTCTGCAATATCGGTATTTTTAATCGCCTGTGCTTCGTCCAGTGATTTCCCTTTCACCCACTCGGTGACCAGGGAGCTGGAGGCAATGGCGGAACCGCAGCCGTAGGTCTTGAAACGCGCGTCTTCAATGATACCTTCATTGTTGACTTTAATCTGCAACTTCATCACGTCGCCGCATGCCGGTGCACCGACCATGCCACTACCGACGCTTTCGTCGCTGTTGTCGAAAGAACCCACGTTACGTGGATTTTCGTAATGATCGATTACTTTTTCGCTGTAAGCCATGATGAATTCTCCTTATTGGTGCCGAATTAGTGATGTGACCATTCAATGCTGTTGATATCCACGCCCTGTTTGAACATTTCCCACAACGGAGAAAGATCGCGCAGACGGCCGATGGAGTTACGAACCAGCTTGATGGTGTAGTCAATCTCTTCTTCGGTAGTGAAACGACCTAAAGAGAAACGAATGGAGCTGTGCGCCAGCTCGTCGGTCATGCCCAGCGCGCGCAGCACATAGGATGGCTCAAGGCTCGCGGAAGTACAGGCTGATCCGGAGGAAACCGCCAGGTCTTTCAGCGCCATAATCAGCGACTCGCCTTCAACGTAGTTAAAGCTGACGTTGAGAATGTTCGGCGCGCCCTGCTCGAGGTCACCGTTTAGGTACACCTCTTCCATGTCTTTCACGCCTTCCCACAGACGGTTACGCAGACCGCGCAGACGGGCCATTTCGGTCTCCATCTCTTCTTTCGCGATACGGTAAGCTTCGCCCATGCCGACGATCTGGTGGACAGGCAGAGTACCGGAACGCATGCCGCGCTCGTGACCGCCGCCGTGCATCTGCGCTTCGATACGGATACGCGGTTTGCGACGCACGTACAGCGCGCCGATGCCTTTCGGGCCGTAAATTTTGTGACCAGAGAAGGACATCAGGTCAACTTTCAGCTGGCTCAGATCGATAGGCAGTTTGCCCACGCTCTGAGTCGCGTCAACGTGATAGATGATACCGCGGGCGCGGCACAGTTCGCCGATGGTCGCGATATCCTGCACCACACCGATTTCGTTGTTAACGTGCATGATGGAGACCAGAATGGTGTCATCACGCATCGCCGCTTCGAGTTCTTTCAGATCGATAATGCCGTTAGGCTGCGGAGCGAGGTAAGTCACTTCAAACCCTTCGCGCTCGAGCTGACGACAGGTGTCCAGTACGGCTTTGTGTTCGGTTTTGCTGGTGATGATGTGCTTGCCTTTTTTCTGATAAAAGTTGGCTGCACCTTTAATCGCCAGGTTGTCGGACTCAGTCGCACCGGAGGTGAAGACGATTTCGCGTGGGTCAGCACCGACCAGCTCGGCAATCTGATTACGGGCGATATCTACCGCCTCTTCAGCATGCCAGCCAAAACGGTGTGAACGGGAGGCCGGGTTACCAAAGTTTCCGTCCAGGGTTAAACACTGCATCATTTTCTCGGCAACACGCGGGTCCACCGGCGTGGTTGCGGAGTAATCGAGATAGATCGGTAATTTCATTGCTCTATAAACTCCGTACATCGCTTCAATGCAATGAACCAGGCTACCGGTTGGATGTACGACCGAGTAGACGGGATATCGAAACATCCCGGCCTGATTCGAAAATCTTTTTTATAATCTTTTCCCCTGCCTGTTTCAGCTTGCAGCCAGGTAGCCGCAAGATGAAACGAAGTGAGGACTACGCGCGCAGTTTAACGTCGATAGCGTCCTGAACACGGGTATTACGCTGGGATTCATGGCTATGCTGACGACCGGAAACATCAAGGATTTCCTGGTTATTCACCAGTTCGCCCAGCGTGATGTTATTCAGAAAACTGGTCAGCCGCTCGCTCAGATCGCGCCACAGCGCGTGAGTGAGGCACTTATCGCCACCCTGGCAGCCGCCTTTACCCTGACAACGAGTGGCGTCAACGGATTCGTCTACTGCGCTGATAACTTCGCCAACCGCGATGCTACCCGCTTCTTTACCTAACAGATAGCCGCCGCCTGGGCCACGGACGCTGGATACCAGGCCGTTTTTACGCAGGCGAGAGAATAACTGTTCCAGATAGGAGAGCGAAATTCCCTGACGCTCTGAAATATCAGCCAACGGAACCGGACCCGATTCAGAGTTGAGCGCAACGTCAAGCATCGCGGTCACGGCATAACGCCCTTTAGATGTCAGTCTCATGTCTTACTTAACCTCAAACTCGCCCCTGCCCGGGCTTTTTATTAATATGGGTATTGCATAGCAAGGGCAAGTCTGACATTCCCGAGTAAATTGGTCAACTATTTACTTGACTGTTTTAGTCAAGTATTTGGCTTTCAGTGCCGTTTTACCTCAGCACGACCAAATGCTCTCACCCCTGCCCTCTCCCACAGGGAGAGGAAGGGAGATTACTCTTTATTCTTTTGCTGCTGCTCAATCGACGCCAGCATCCCGCGCAGGATGTTCAGCTCCTGGCTTTCCGGGCGCGCACGGGTAAACAAACGACGCAGCTTGTTCATCACCTGGCCCGGATGGCTGGCGCGGATAAAACCGGTCGCCAGCAACGTCTGCTCGAGGTGACCGTAGAAGCGCTCTAAATCATCCACCAGCGGGTACGGAGTCTCTTCGTGCTCAACGACGGGTTCGTCTTGTTCCTGCGCCGCCAACCAGGCCATACGCACTTCGTAGGAGATAACCTGCACCGCCATCGCCAGGTTCAGCGAGCTGTATTCCGGGTTCGCCGCAATCGCTACGTGGTAGTGGCATTTCTGTAACTCGTCGTTAGTCAGGCCAACGCGCTCGCAACCAAATACCAGCGCGACTGGCGCATGCTGTGCCTCAGAGACGCTTTTCAGGCCACATTCACGCGGGTCGAGCATCGGCCACGGCAGCGTGCGGGAGCGTGCGCTGGTACCGACCACCAGGCTACAGCCCGCCAGCGCTTCATCAAGGGTATCAACGATGTTTGCGTTGCCAATCACGTCGCTGGCACCGGCCGCAAGGGCGATGGCCTGGGAATCGGGTTTAACAAGCGGGTTGACCAGCCAGAGGTTGGTTAACCCCATGGTTTTCATTGCGCGGGCGACGGAGCCCATATTGCCGGTGTGTGAGGTTTCTACCAGTACGATTCGAATATTTTGCAGCATTATGGTTCTTCGGCTAAAGATTATTCATGCATGCTATCATAAAACGGAGACATAAGCAGATTTCACTGTTACTATATGCGCCGTTTTTTCCCGTTCTTTAACATCCAGTGAGAGAGACCGATGCATCCGATGCTGACCATCGCCGTGCGCGCAGCGCGCAAGGCGGGTAATTTAATTGCCAAACACTACGAAACCCCTGACTCCGTAGAAACCAGCCAGAAAGGCAGCAATGATTTTGTGACTAACGTCGATAAAGCCGCTGAAGCGATTATTATCGAAACCATTCGCAAATCTTACCCGCAGCACACCATCATCACCGAAGAAAGCGGTGAACATGAGGGTGAAGATAAGGATGTTCAATGGGTTATCGATCCACTGGATGGCACCACCAACTTCGTAAAACGTCTGCCACACTTCTCCGTATCCATCGCCGTACGCATTAAAGGCCGTACTGAAGTGGCTGTGGTTTACGATCCAATGCGTAACGAACTGTTTACTGCAACCCGCGGTCAGGGCGCACAGTTGAACGGCTACCGTCTGCGCGGCAGCAGCGCTCGCGATCTGGATGGCACCATCATCGCCACCGGCTTCCCGTTCAAAGCGAAACAGCACGCAACCTCTTACATGAATATCCTCGGCAACATGTTTACTGAATGTGCGGACTTCCGTCGTACCGGTTCCGCGGCTCTGGATCTGGCCTACGTTGCCGCAGGGCGCGTTGATGGCTACTTTGAAATCGCGCTGAAACCGTGGGATTTCGCGGCAGGCGAGCTGATCGCTCGTGAAGCAGGCGCGATCGTTTGCGATTTTACCGGCGGCCATAACTATCTGATGTCCGGCAACATCGTTGCAGGCAACTCGCGCGTCGTAAAAGCCATGCTGGCGAATATGCGCGAACAGCTGAGCGAAGCGCTGAAGCGTTAATTTTTTATCATTGAGTAAAAAGGGAAGCTTTGTGCTTCCCTTTTTTATTATTTCACTAAGCTAGCTACAATCCGCACGGCGGTATTTATCGCCATACACAATATCGCTACGCCGTTAAACAGAGCGAAATGCGCGCGCCATTTCTGACAACCCGCTTCGCCAACCCAATGGCGTATCAGGCAGGCTATCCAGCCTGTCACCAGCCTGGATAATAAAACCCCAACCATCACCGGAACAAATAGTAGCCACCCCAACTGCACATAGTCATTTTCACGTGCGCCATGCAACAGCAATACAATGTGAAATGGCAAATAAAATGCCAGCGCAAAAATAAGCGGCAGTTGGAGATTACTCACCGGAATTTCAGGCGTTTTCACCAGTCGCCAGGCATCGCGAACCAGCATCAGCCCCAACACAAGCGTGGCGAGATAGCAGATATAATTGAAAATTGAGACAAAACGCAGCAGCGTATCGGTGGGCAGGTCGCGCATAAATCCAATGCGCCAGAAAATAATGATCAAGAAGCCGCATTGCAGGATCCAACTGCGTACTATCCAGCTAAAAAAATGTCTGCGCGACGGCTGGTTATGCAGCATCCAGGCGACAATTGGCATCTTACTGTGCCCCGGGTGCAAAAAAGCCAGCACAAAACCGGCAATCAGCAGCTGGCCGTAAACAGCCAGTGGGAGGGTTTCAATGCCGGTTTGTCCTAGCCCGATAAGACGATACAAAGTTGAGTAGATGCGAGGGAGATCGCCAGGCCACCAGCTTGCTAACTCAGGCCAAAAATAGATGATAGTCAAACCAACCAGCAGCCCTGCCGCGGCGGAATGCCAAAGAAAACGCGTGGAAATAGCAGAATGGTTAACGGTCATTATGACTCCTTGTCATGACCCGATTACAAAGCTGAAAACTAAAACATCAGCGGATGGGTAACAATCATCCGCCGATATTTTCAGATTTCAGCCCGGTAAAGTCGATTAAAATGGCCTTAACCCCCGCCCCACCGGCACAGCGCTGCTCCACATCACTACCGCCGCCGCCAGTAATATCACGCCGCCAGCGAGCGCCAGCGTTGCCCAGCCAACCTGCTTCCACAGCGCCGGAGCCTGCCTGGCGCTCAACCTGACCGCCAGTTGACGAAAACCGTGGACCAGCAGCGCCAGAGCGCTAATCGTCAGCGAGGTTCCCGCAGCCATCGCCAGCGCCGCCGCCATCCCCCAGCTAAATACGCCGATGACCTTACTGAACAGCAACACCATAATCGCCCCTGAGCAGGGTCGCATCCCCATCGACAGCACAATCACCAGCCGTGCGCGCCAGTCGTCGCCGCTTTGCATCTGCTCCGGCCCCGGCATATGTTGATGCCCGCATCCGCAGTTAGCATCATGTACATGGTGCGGGGTAAACGCGGTAAATTTCGGTCGTCGCAGCAGCGCCCACAGCTTTTTCAGCGCCCGCCAGCACAGCAGCAATCCCAACGCACCGACCAGCAGGTAGCTCCCCTTCTCTAGCCAGAAGCTACTCTGATGCAACTGCCTTGCCGGAAGCTGTAGCAACGTGAGCACCACCACTACCAGAGCGATAGCGACCATCCCCTGCAACAGTGAAGCCGCCAGGGTCAGGCCAATACTCGATTTCAGCTTCGAGGGATGGGTCGCCAGCCAGGTGGTAATCACCACCTTGCCGTGCCCCGGCCCCAGCGCGTGCAGAATGCCGTAAGCAAAACTAAACCCCAGCAGCGAGAGTCCCGCGGCTGACGGGTTCTCCGCCACCGCTTGCAGCAGACGGCTCAGTTCGAGATTCAATGCCCGCTGCCAGACGGTGCTTTTCAGCAGCACCTCAGGCCAGGCCCGCCATAGCCAAAAGCCCACGCCTGCGGCCAGCAGGATAAAAAGTACCAGCGGCCACAACTGACGCCATCGCGAGGAACGGCCGGTTTGAGCGAAAATTAGTGACATTGCAGCGTTACCTTTTGCGCGAAGTAGTTCCCCAGTTCCATATCTTCCGGCGGCGCATCCGCTTTATCCAGCGACTGGGCATAGGACAGCATTTTTTCATTGGGCTTCGGCGTCATGACTTTCGCCGTGCACGTCGCCTTTATCGCAACTGGCAGGACGAAGTCAGAATCTTTGTCGTAATACATATCAACATAATAAGTGGGATCGTATGTCGAGAAGGTGAAGGTTTGCCCGGCCAGAGGCTGCGGCTTCGCCAACGGCAGAGTGAAGGTAAGCACTGCCTGAAGCCCGCTACGCTCAAGCCCATAGCCGTCCGGGCGATTATCAAACTTGATCCGCTGACCGTTATGCCACAGCTCGCTAAAATAGTGCTGACCCAGCACGTTCGCCATCACTTCCGCCGCCAGCTTTTTCCAGATTTCACTACCGGGTTTGGCATTACCGGCATCGTAAAGCAGGTCAGCGGAGGTGATTTCATCCATCGTCCAGCGCATTTTAAATCCGGTGAGCAGACCGTTTTCCGCCACGGCCTCCGTTTGCAAACTGATGAAACTGTGCGGATGCGCCGCCGCTGATAGCGATAAAAACATGAAAAACGCCGCGCTGACGCATTGTTTCACTCTCTTCATCTGTTCCTCACGTGAAAAATTCTGTGAACCTCGCCAGCAATCCTGATGTAAAGACGCGGGACTGCCCTGCTCACCCTAAATACATTAACTACTCTTAACGAAAACCCTAACTGGAACTAACCGGATGATGACAGTGATTGAACCACCATCTGTGCTTTCCAGTCCACAGCGCCGTAGCCAGGTGCTCCTGATGTTTTATCTGCCAGGGCAAAGCGTGACGCCCGAATGGCTGGGTAGCCTCACTCAGGTTGATGAGGATACCGCCAGGCAGGACATCGCGGAGACAGGACGCGAAATTCAGCGTTATCACCGCTTGACCCTTGCGTCACAGGCGGACGGCAGCTATCGGATGGAAGGTGCCGCGCTCGATCAACGCCTGTGTCTGCTGCAAGGCTTACGCCGCGGGCTGCGCTTATGCCCGCATTTTATTAGCCACCATTTTACCCCGGCATTAAAAACGCAGCTTAAACAGCAGGGTATCGCACGCACGCTGTACGACGACACTAACCTTCAGGCGCTGGTTAACCGCTGCGCACGGACCATGAACCGCCAGTTTGATTGCCGCGATGTGCATTTTCTGCGTCTCTATTTACAGTATTGCCTGCTGCAACACCATCTCGGACAGACGCCCTCTTTTACCCTTGAGCAACAGCGCTGGGCGCAAACCGCCGCCGAGTTCTCTCTCGCCGAAGAGATTGTCCGCCACTGGCAGCGGCGGGTTGCCACCTCACCGCATGCAGGGGAACAGCTGTTTCTGGCCCTGCTGTTTATGCTGCTGAAAACGCCCGACCCGATCCGCGATGGTCATCAGCAGGACCGTCGCCTGCATCTGGCGATCTCGGGATTAATTCATCGCTTCCAGAACCTGGCGGGCCGCCCGTTTAGCGACGAGCAGGGGCTGAGCGATCAACTCTATATCCACCTATCTCAGGCATTACACCGCAGCGTGTTTGCTATCGGCATCGATAACGCGCTACCAGAGGAGATCGGCCGTCTTTATCCACGATTAATGCGCACGACTCAGACTGCGCTGGAAGATTTTGAAGCTACCTGGCAGGTGCATTTTAGCCAGGATGAAGTCGGATTAATCGCGGTAATTTTCGGTGCGTGGCTGATGCAAAAAGGCGACTTGCAGGAGAAACAGGTGGTCCTGCTTACCGATAATGATCCAGGTCTTGAACAGTCGCTGGAGCAACAACTGCGCGAGCTAACCCTGCTACCGCTCAATATTAAATATTTGAGCGTAAGGACTTTTCAGAAGGAGGGCGCGCCGAAAGGGATAACGCTTATCGTCACCCCCTATACCACGGCGCTGCCGCTGTTTTCGCCTCCGCTGTTTCATGCTGAAGAGACGTTCAGCGATCATCAGCGGCAGCAGATTTGCAAAATGCTGGAGGGCTAAGACACTGCTTTTGGCCGTAGCACCAGCGCCGGTAAAGCCACCAGCGCCATGACCCAGAAAACGCCCTGGTGCAGGTGCTGATAAAGGAAACCGGAAAATACCGTCATGACCGCAATGCTGCCGCCCATCGCCACGGCGGAGTAAACCGCTTGCAGACGGATCACTTCGCTACCCTGACGAGCGGCGATATAGCGCATCGCCGCCAGGTGGCACACCGTAAAGGTGCCGCAATGCAGGATTTGCGCGACGATAAGCCACGGCAGCGCCGTGGTCCAGCCCATGAGCGTCCAGCGGATCAGCCCGCACACGGCGGAAAGCAGCAGTAAATCGCGGGCGCTGAAGCGACGGAACACCTTTTTACTTAATGCGAAAATCACCACTTCCGCCACCACGCCCAGCGACCATAAATAGCCCACGGCAGAGGCCGAATACCCCGCCTCCTGCCAGTAGATAGCGCTAAAGCCATAGTAGGCGGCGTGCGCCCCCTGTAACAAACAGACGCAGGCGAGGAAGCGCCAGCTTTGCCGCACCAGCGTGAGCCATGCCGACATTCCCGCAGCTTCCTGCTGGCGGGATTCCCCCTGCGGCTGCACCGAGGGTTTAATCAGCATGCCGAGCAGCATTGAGGCAATACCAAGGCTGAGCATCACCAGAATCATCCGCGAGTCATAAAGGCTGACCAGTTTACCGGTCAGCGCCGAGCCAATCACAAAGGCTATCGACCCCCACAGGCGCACGCGCCCGTAGTCCATCGTTATCTGTTTTTGCCAGGTATTCGCCAGCGCGTCGGTCAGCGGCACCAGCGGTGAGAAAAAGAGGTTAAAACCGACCATCACCACCATCAGCCAGGCCACGTGGTTTCCGGCCCAAAAGGCGATAGCGAAGAGAAGCGTCAGCAGCGCCAGAATGCGCAGCGCCGAAATCAGCCGGGAGGGATCGCTGACCCGTGGCGCAATCAGCAGGCTGCCAAGAAAACGCGCCACCAGCCCGGCGCCAAGCAGCATGCCGATCGTTTCCGGCGTCAGCCCCTGCCCGGAGAGCCAGACGCTCCAGAATGGCAGGAAGATGCCGTAGCTAAAAAAATAGGTGAAATAACTAAGCGCCAGCCAGCGCGTGGAGTGCAAGACCATGATTTCCTCCCGAATGGAGGCGACAGTCTGGCGATAAAGCGGAGCGGGTGCAAGATGAAGTTATCCCTGCCCGTTTCCGGGCAGGTCAGGCTTAAACAGAACGGATTTTCAGCACCATTTTTTGCCGCATGCTTTCACCACGCGAAAGCATAGTCAACTGACCAAAGGCCGGACGATGATGATCGTCTGGCGCATGACTCATTGGCTCAAAACAGAAGAAATCAAACTCATAGCCCTTATCAAATGCTGGATCGGAAACGAAAACAAAATAACAGGGTGCAGGAGGCTCCGTCGTCATAGAGAGCTGATAGCCAAGCCCTGGCTGTTGGATTATCGCTACACCATCCCAACCAGAGAAGCCATTATTCACCCAATGCCCAGGTAACGGCGCGGGCTGATTGAAATCCAGTGCCTGCGGCAAACTCTCCTGATACTCCCCGGTTAGCCAGCCTTCTCTCTCAAGCCAGTAGCCGGTGGTATGCGCCTGTACCCGAGTTTCCGGCGACAGCGGAAAATAAGGGTGCCAACCGAGACCAAACGGCAACGCATCGCCATCATTAGTCACTACCAATTCCACCTCAACCCCGCATCCGCTTAAGGTAAAGATCTGCTGCACAGTGTAATGATAGATGCCCTGGCGGTGGACATACTCTAACTTAAGCTGTACGGGAGACTGCTCAACGCAGCGCCAGATATTCAGCCAGCCGTCACCGTGAAGGTAATGACTGTCCCATTCAACGTTGGGCCGTAGCTGATGCTCTCCTGCTGGCGATTGAAACCGATTACCGCTCACACGATTACCAAACGGTACCAGCGGGAAGCATGAAGACTCCACCGCCACACCGCTCTTCAGGCCCGGGCGCAGCACAGGGATCATTTTCCCCTGATGCTGCCACCATAGCCCTTCAATCGCGCCACCTTGATCCGCAATCTGAAGTTTCAGTTCGCCATTATCCAGAGTAAAAAACGTCATCTGGTCTCCTTAATCTGGAAAGTTAATCACCACTTTGCCGCATTTACCGCTCGCCATCAGCGCATAGGCTTCCCCCGCCTGCTCAAGAGAAAAACGATGAGTAATGGCGCTATGTGGCCACAGCTTCCAGTCGGTCAGGTCGCGGGCACATTTTTCCATATGGAACAGGCTGGTCACCCAGGAACCGATAATGCGTCGCTGGTGGTGCATCAGATCGGCGCTAACTTCAAACTCAACCTTTCCGGTTTCCCCGATATAAACCACCCTTCCCCAGTCCGCCGTAGACTGCAATGCCAACAAACGACCTGCCGCATTACCAGAACAATCCAGCGCGACATCCGCCCCGCCGTGAGTCAGCTCGGCAATCAGCGCCGGAAGGTTCTCCGTTGTCGCCAGGAAACCATTGTCCATCGCACCCAGTTGCTTTGCCGTCGCCAGACGATCCGGTAGCATGTCCACGCCAATCACGCGTTTCGCACCGCGGCCTTTTGCCAGCATCATAGCCATCATGCCAACAGGCCCTAACCCGACAACCAGCACGTTGTCGCTTCCGGAAACTTCACCGCGCAGAATACCTTCGTACGCCGTCCCCACGCCGCAGCTAATAAACGCGCCGTCTTCATAGCTCAACGCATCCGGCAGATGAATCAGGTCTTTTTCTTCCGCCAACAAATATTCCGCGTGTCCACCATCGCGCTGCCAACCATAGGCTGCTTTGCCTTCTCCGGTACAGGAGATAGGAAAACCACGGCGACAGTTGGAGCAGAAACCACAACCGGAAATATGGTAAACCAGCACCCGGTCACCCGCTTTAAAGTGGCGGCACCCTGCACCCGTCTCAACAATTTGCCCGCAAGGCTCATGGCCATTAATAAACCCCTGATACAGCGGTTTGTCCGGCGCTGCAGCGGTGCCACGATGCTGATGATAAATATAATGGACATCGCTACCGCAAATTCCTGAAGACTTCATTTTAATCAGGACCTGGTTAATCCCCGGCGTGGGTACAGGAACTTCCCGAAGTTCAACGGTTGAGTTTCCTGGTAAATAAGCAGCCAACATTGTTTTCATAATTCCCTCTATACAAATTAATGTTTAAGTTTACTGTTGCGTTGGGTCAGCAATATATTTGCCAGGACAGCCACCACAATAATTAATCCGCGAACGACCTGCTGGAAGAATGAGTTAATCCCCAGAAGCACTAATCCATTGCCAATAAGAGTGATAACCAGCACGCCTAATAAAGTGCCGAATAGCGAACCACGCCCGCCGGACAGTGCGGTTCCGCCGACCACCACTGCGGCAATAACGTCAAACTCCAGACCGTTTGCTGCACCCGCATTACCCGAGCCAAGCCGCGCCGCCAGGAGAATACCGGTAATCGCAGCCAGCAAGCCTGAAAGTGTAAAAATCAAAATACGCACTCGCTTGACGTTAATCCCGCAGAGTTGCGCTGCAGTAGCGTTGCCGCCAGTGGCAAAAACAGAGCGGCCAAAAGCGGTCTTACGACTGATAAAGACAAAGAGAACAAACAGAATCAGCATAATTAATGCCGATATTGGGATGCCAAAGAGCTGCCCGCCAAGCCAGTCCAGTACTTCATTTTCATCGATGGGGACCGGCAGCGCGTTGGTCATGAACAATCCCATGCCACGCAATGCGCTCCATAAACCTAACGTCGCGACAAAACTGGGAACACTGAATACGCCGCGCAAAACCCCGGCGAGCGTGCCCAACACAGCGCCCAGTATTAACACCAGCAGGCAGGCAATGCTAAGCGGTACCTGAAACTGCAGCAGGTAAGCCAGACAGACAGAGGTAAACGCCACCATTGGACCGACGCTGACATCTATCTCGCCAGAGATAATAATGAGCGTCATGGCCCATGCAGCAATACCAATCGTCGCGGCATCGCGCAGCACGTTCATTTGATTGTTTAAAGAAATAAAGCCCGGTGCGTTAAAAGAAAAGACCAGATATAAAATAGCAATCACCACCAGCAGACCAATTTCATTAATATGGCGGCTGATGAACTGCTTGGGTGTGGCATTTTTGCCTTGCGGCAGCGTTAATGATGAGGCAGACATCTTTTAATTCCTCAATAAACGTAATGACTAATGCGTGGATAAAATTGCCGACATTAATTCATCGACATTTACAGGGGCTAAAAGCTCGCGGGTAAACTCGCCGTTTTGCAGCAGCAAAATACGATCGCAGACTAAAGGCAGCTCTTCTATTTCACTGGAAATGAATATGACGCTTTTACCTTCGGCGGCCAGTTCCCGCACGATACGGTATATCTGCTGCTTGGCTTCGATATCGACTCCGCGCGTCGGCTCATCAAGTAGCAAAATTTCGCTTCCGGCGTAAACCCAGCGACCGATCACTACTTTTTGCTGATTGCCGCCCGATAACGTCCCGATTGCGGTCTCGGTATTTGCGGCTTTGACCGTCATGCGACTCATGACTGCCGCGGTTAACTCCTGAATCCGCTGCCAGTTCAATACGCCACGTCGACTCACTTTATGTCGGTTGGTCATCACCGTATTTTCATCCACGCCCAGTAGCGGAACAATCCCTGCTTCCTTACGGTTTTCCGGGGTATAGCCCACGCCGCTCTTGAGCATCGCGGTATATTGCGGGTGTGGAATGTTGGCACCATTCAGCGTGATTTTTCCATCAGCAAACGTTTCTAAGCCGATGATAGCTTTGAGTAACTCACTACGACCCGAGCCCAGCAGCCCGGCAATACCCAGCACTTCACCGCGGTGCAATGTAAAATTGATATTGTGAAGCTTGGGCGGATGACACAACTGAGCAACCTGTAAAACCGGGATTGTCAGCGGTTCTTCAGATTTAACCAGAGGAAGATCGACATGCTCCCTTCCCAGCATCAGCGAGACGATTTCCTGCGTTGTCGTACTCTCCAGCGTGACATCGCCAGCAACCTGACCATCGCGCATAATCGTGGCGCATGAAGCGATGCGGCGGATCTCCTCCATCCGATGACTGACATAAACCACGGCAACGCCCAGCGCAGACATGCGCTTCACCGCGTTGATCACCAATTCGACCTCCGCATTCGCCAGTGAACTGGTCGGCTCATCAAGAATGACGACCTGCGGCTGACCTTTCATCACGCGAGCAATTTCAACAAGCTGCTTTTGCGCCGGGCTAAGCGTGTCGACCAGCGCATCCGCTGGGACATCAACACCGAGCGCCGCCAACGCTTCCCTGGCCTGGCGGGCCATGATGCCCTGGTCAATCATGCCATTACGGCGCGGCCACTGGCCAAGGCAGAGATTCTCCGCCACGGTCAGCCCCTCAACCAAGCTCAGCTCCTGATATACGGCTCTGACCCCTAACTCTGCTGCGCGCCGCGTCAGCATTGCATCGTTACCCTCAAGCCGGGTTCCGTTCAACCAAATTTCGCCGCTATCCGGGCTTTCACTACCGGTCAACATGCGGATTAAAGTGGATTTTCCTGCGCCATTCTTTCCCAATAGCGCCCGAACCTCACCTTTTGAGAGCGTAAAATCAACGTTATCCAGCGCCACAACGCCGGGGTAACGCTTATTGCCTCCAACGATCTTCGCAACCGGCGTCGACGTTTTTTCTATTACCGTCATGACATCTCTACCTCAGTTAGCAGACAGGGGTGATCAAGGCAGACCATCAACATGTGTAGCCAGCCACTGCTTACCGTCTTCAGATTTAGCGTAGGTATCGATATCTACTGGAATGATTTTATTGGCTGGCGGGGTTTTGTTAATGACATTCATGGTTTGCGCAAAAACGGCATTGCCCATTTTCTTGCCGGAAATATCCACGACGACTTTCAGCACCTGATAGCTTTGCAGCTCCTGAGCAATCTCCGTCGTCATATCAGAGCCAAACACGGCGATCTTACCCACTTTACCCTGATTACGAACCGCTTTGACGGCCCCCAGCGTCGCACCGCCAGACTCACCCATAATGGCGTCGAGGTCAGACGTGGAGATAATCAATTTCTCGCCAACTGAGATGGCTTTATCAAGAACGGTGCCTTCCTGATTCGCGACGATCTGCATATCCGGAACGCGTGCCTTCAGTGCGGCTTCAAAGCCTTTTCGCCGCTGTACACATACTTCAAATGCTTCACAGTTGATGACCGCAATTTTCGGCGCACTGACTTTATTGGCAATGAAATAATCGGCTGCGGCATCACCGAGTTTTTTGCCGAACTCTAGCGGATCGCCGACCAAATAGGCAGAGACATATTTATCTACGCCTTTCTCATTGATGCAGGTGTTGTAGCAAATCACCGGAATACCGGCCTCATTAGCTCGGCGAACTGCACGGCTACTGCCATTTTCTGAGACAGCGGAAAGAATAATGGCGTCTACGCTACGCGCAACCAGCGTATCGATAAACGAACTCTCTTTAGAGATATCGCCCTGGGCATTGGTTTCTATCAGCTGGATTTTCGCTTCAGCGCTTTTTGCGGAATCCTGCACACCCTGCCGGACGCCAGCATAATAGCCCTGCGTATCAAGGTAGATAGCCCCAACGGTGATATCTTTTTCTGCGCTATAGCTGGGTGATGAAATACTCAACAGCGTTAACAGTAAACATGAAAAAAATGAGACTGCCTTATTTTTAGACATACGTGCCTCCTGTAGGGTCAGGTATTTATTGTTGTTTGGCTTCTGCGATAAATGGGCATAACGCAGAACGATTTCACATATTCTAAACATCTCGAGGAAAGCGGCGGGTCAGGCCGCTCAAAGATTACAGTAAACACTCTTTAGTTAATGAGGTGCAGCACAAATGGCATTGTCTGTCGGAACAACGCTGCTTTTGCCCAAGCTGGATTCAGCATTTCTAGTTCGGAAAGCGCCTGTTCGTATTGCAATCCCCCCCCTAATCCTGCCGTTGCCAGAGTGCGCACAAACAAACATTTCTCCTGATGTTGTTTTTGGATATCGGCATATAACGCCAGCAGGTCCGGCTGGGATACCGCGAAGAAATCGGCCTCGATTTGCGCCGTTTCCATATGCTGAGCCCACTGCAACATTTCAGTGAAAAGCTGCTCGCTGGCCAGACTATCGCCAAGCATCCGCAGCGCTACGCCTTGCCAGAAGAGATAGTCCACAGGCTGATCGTTGTAATAGCTATGAATATTGATCGCCCGATCGCCAAACACCGCCTTGTGGAAGCATTCGACAGCGCGGTCTTCTCTACCCTGCTGTCTGGCACAAACCCCCAGCCAAAACCAGATATCGTTATCGGTCTGTCCCGGTAGTCGCCCTTCGCTAAGGTTATCCGGATAGTGCAGTGCCGATAACAGCAGCGCTTCTGCCTGCTGCGGTTGCTGCTGGTGAATATGCTGCCAGGCACGCAATAGTTGGTTGATAACAAACTGGCTGGTCACTTTTCCTTCACCGCCTTCCCAGGGGTGAAATTTACGCGAGGAGAGCACGCAGGCCGCCTGCTCAGTTTTCCCGGCGAGATGCCAGAGATGCAGTAGCTCCGCAGTTAAATCATCACGTTTCAAAGCCGTTGCGAGATGGGCTTCCAGCCGGGAAAGACGTTTTTCCGGCTCCGTCGCGGTCAACTTATCCAGCAGATCGCGTTCAAAGAGCAAACGAGCATCTTCCGGTTGCTGAGCGCAGGCTTTATCCAGATACGTCGCCGCTAGATCAGCATTACCTTGCTTATTCCATGCATGAATTGCCAGCCCTCGCCATGCATCGGCAAAATCAGGAGCCATTTCAACGCAGCGATGCCATAGACGAGTCGCTTTCTCATAGTTACGGCGACTATAGTGGAAGCAGGCGAGCAGGTGCTGAGCAAAATAGCACTCGGTTATATTCTCCAGCGCCGCCACTTCCACCAGCAAATTGGGGAAACGCACGAAGTCAGGAAATACCTCGCGAGCGCGGTTTATTAGCGCAGAGCGCTCATCCCCCTCGCTCAGGCTGGCTTGTAAATAGAGAGGCAGCGTTTTCTGACAGTTAAGCCTGGCCAGCACGACCTTTGCCCGATCGACCATTCCCCAACTCAGCAATAATCCGGCGGTTTGCAGGGCGTTAATGTCCCGCGACTGGCATACGGCTGACCATCGCGCCATATCCGTTTCGGCCCCTGATATCACTGCGTTTAGCCACCACAGGGTCGGATTTAGCGGATAATCACGCAGCAGTTTCCCGACGTGCTGCTGCGCCTCGCGGCGACGGCCCGTGAGATGCAGTAACAAGGTTTCCAGAGACAGCACGTCCTGGTTGGTCGGGCACGCCAGCAGGCTTTGCCGACAAAAACTCAACGCATCGTCATAACGCTCGTTTCGTGTAGCCAGCCTGGCAAGCCCGTAATATCCACCCGCTTTGCTGTTGCCGCTCCACACCGCGCGCCAAAAATCCTCTTGCGCATCGTGCCACTGCTGTAGACGCTCTCCGGCACTGGCGCGGATCATGCTAGCCTGCCCACACTGAGGGTTTTTATTCAATTGATGGGCGCGCGCCAGCGCCCGAGTCGCATAATCGATTGTTCGTGGGTAGTCTGCGCGATTATATTCCAGCATCGCCAGCGCCAGGTTGCAGCGATAATCCTGTGGATCCAGTTCAATGCCGCGAAGGTAATAGTCGAAAGGTGAACGGCTGGCGTGGTGATACTGCTCCAGGTGCTGACCAATAAACCACGCCTCATCGACGCTGTTTATCTCTCCCGCGCTTAACGGCGTTATCGCCACTTCCGGTAACGGTAACTCCTGCGGTTGATGTTCCTGATAACGCAATACGCACTTGCCATGACTATCAAGCAATTCCACCGTCAGGCGAGCAGGCTCGATACCGGCTAGCGCGCCCTGAACGGCGGTACATGGCGTCAGCTCAATCATTTCATCCAGCAGCGGCTGCGGATTGCCCTCTTCACGAAGGGTAAGGCGATGTGCGCTAAGAGGAGAAATAGCATAGACGCCCCATGCAATGCCGCCATCTTCTCGTTGCAGCTTAATCACCGCATCACGCGAAGCGTTCTGCACCATACCCAGTGAATGATAAGGCAGGAAATATTGCTCGAAGCGTTTTTCTTCAAACGGATCGAGCCAGGTAAAGTCAGGCTGGTTGTCGGCAAAAATACCGGTCATCAGTTCGATATATGGCCCGTTCTCATCGGTCAGATTTTTATCCCACGCCTGGCCGAATTCGCTATAGCCCCAGCTCCACTGCTTTTTCCCCGGCGCAATGTGATGATCCGCAACGTGCAGCAGCCCGCCATTTTCATCGTGGCACCAGGCGCCGACAAAATCGTACTCTGATTTTTCAGCCATGTAGGAGGTCGGGACCGGGACGTTCTTATAGCGTGAGATATCGACGCCAGCCGAGTAGTCCACCTTGTAATAAGTGCCGGTGGCGATCGGGAAGGCTGAAACCGCACGTTTGCCGTGATCGAATACCGCAGTCACATCCGGCGGGAATACGCTTTGATGCCCGTCGCCGCCTTTTACAGCCGGATTCGCCCACCATAAGAAATGGCGCGGGGTAGCATTGTTGTTGTAGACCCGGCTGCCAATTTCCAGCGCCGCACGCTCCGGGCGCAGCGTAAATCCGGTCATTACCTGCAGCCCATGCATCGGCTCTGTCTCGCCAACCCAAACGGTTTTTGAGCCATCATCATTTTCGCTAATCGTAAAATCTATCGGCATATAGGTGGTGGGACGGTGGTGCTGCGGCCAGTTAAACTCAATTCCGCCGGAGATCCATGGGCCAAGCAAGCCAACCAATGCGGGCTTGATGACATCATTGTGATAAACGAAATCGCGCTGTCTGACCTTATCCCATGCACGGTGTACGCGCCCCCCTAACTGGGGCAGGATCATGATCTTGATATAGTCGTTTTCCAGCCATACAGCCTGCCAGGCCTTTAGCGTTTTATCCTCGCTCAGCGTATCCGTTACACCATAGGGATACACTGCCCCGGAAGACCCTTGATAAACCCGGTTCTCCAGAAACATGGGGTGAGTATCCTGCGCCCCTGTTTCATAGGTTGGAATCTGTACCGTTTCCTGCCAAACGTTTACTGAACTCATAATGCCCTCAAAGTTAACAAGACATACTGAAGTGAAATAATGGGAGCAGTTTAATGGACAGAATCACGGCTTTTACGCACAATAATCACGCAATTTAGTTAACAAGGTTTAGTTTATGAAAGCCTGTATTAACAATCAGCAGATTCGTCATTACAACAAGGGCGTACTACTGGAATATCTGTACCGCAAGAAACGGGCTAGTAAATCGACACTCGCACGGCTGGCGCAAATCTCTATCCCGGCGGTCAGTAATATTCTCCAGGAGCTGGAGGAGGAAGGACGTGTCGTTAACGTCCAGGACGATCGTCTGTCGCGCGGGCACAGCAGCGGTGCCTGGCTTATCGCACCCGATGGCGACTGGACCTTGTGCATGAACGTCACGCCAACCAGCATCGAGTGCCAGCTTGGTAACGCCTGCCTGAGTGCAAAAGGTGATGTTGAATACCATGCCATTGAAGCCCCTACCCCCCAGGCATTGTTGGCTGCCATTGAGAAATGCTGGCATCAGTTCCGTAAGCATTGGCCAAATCGCAAAATCAACCTGGCGCTGGCGGTTCATGGACAGGTTGATGCGGGAACGGGAGTCTCACAAACGATGCCGCAGGCTCCCTGGAAGCAGCCCGTGGAGATGAAATATCTACTGGAAGAAAAGCTCAATGTGCGCGTCATGGTCGATAACGACTGCGTGATGCTGGCGCTGGCGGAGAAATGGCAAAATGACGGGCAGTATCGGGATTTTTGCGTGATCAACGTTGATTACGGTATTGGCTCCTCATTCGTTATCAACGACCAGGTCTGGCGCGGTAGCCTTTACGGCAGCGGACAAATCGGCCACACGATTATCAATCCTGATGGTGTGGCCTGCGACTGCGGGCGATACGGCTGCCTGGAGACCGTGGCTTCCCTTAGCGCATTGAAAAAGCAGGCAAGGATGTGGCTTAAAACACAGCCCAACCTCGCGGATAATCCGGAAGCGCTCACCATCGATGCTTTAATTGAAAAATGGCAGCAGGGTGATTCCCGGCTGCATACATGGGTTGAGGACTCGGCAAATGCCATCGGGCTTAGCCTCTACAACTTTCTCAATATATTAAATATAAACAATATCTTATTGTACGGTCGCAGCTGCGGCTTTGGCGAGAAGTGGCTAAATACCATCATCAAACAAACCGGTTTCAATCCGTTTGATCACCGTGATGCCCCGCGAACCCGCGCTACCCAAATCGGCTTTGGCAAGCTGACCCGCGCTCAGCAGCTGATGGGGATCGGTTATCTGTACGTTGAGGAGCAGTTACAAACGCTGCGTTAATCGCGAGCGGCGCGTGGCGGAGCGCAAAATTGTGTATTACGTTTAAATCACACGTCTCTCATAACGAGCTGATTATGAACACACTACGCTATTTTGATTTTGGCTCTTCCCGCTCCCTGCTGCTGTTGATTGCCCGTATCGCGGTAGTGGTTCTGTTTATTCTTTTTGGCTACCCAAAACTGCTGGGCTTTAGCGGTACGGTGCAATATATGGCTTCATCCGGCGCGCCGATGCCGACGCTGGCGGCGATTATTGCCATCATAATGGAAGTCCCGGCGGCCATTTTGATTGTGCTGGGCTTTTTCACCCGCCCGCTGGCGGTGCTGTTTATTTTTTATACCCTGGGCACGGCGGTTATCGGTCATCACTACTGGGATATGTCCGGCGATGCGGTACTGCCGAATATGATTAACTTCTGGAAAAACGTCAGTATTGCCGGAGCCTTCCTGCTACTGGCGATAACCGGACCCGGGGCTATTTCGCTCGATCGGCGTTAATCCGCCAGACGCAAAAAAGGCCGCAATCGCGGCCTTTTATTCGCTTTAAATAACAGAGCGTTATGCGTAAACCGGGAAGCGTGCGCAGATATCCAGCACTTTACCCTTCACGCGCTCAATGACCGCTTCGTCATTGATGTTGTCCAGCACGTCGCACATCCAGCCGGCCAGTTCTTTCACTTCCGCTTCTTTAAAGCCGCGACGAGTGACCGCCGGAGAACCGATGCGGATACCGGACGTCACGAACGGACTTTTCGGATCGTTCGGTACGCTGTTTTTGTTGACGGTGATGTTGGCACGACCCAGCGCCGCGTCAGCTTCTTTACCGGTCAGGTTTTTGTCGACCAAATCCAGCAGGAACAGGTGGTTTTCAGTACCGCCGGAAACCACTTTGTAGCCACGGTTCAGGAACACTTCCACCATCGCTTTGGCGTTTTTCGCAACCTGCTGCTGGTAGACTTTGAACTCTGGTTCCATCGCTTCTTTCAGCGCCACGGCTTTCGCCGCGATAACGTGCATCAACGGGCCGCCCTGAGCGCTTGGGAATACGGCTGAGTTCAGTTTTTTGTACAGCTCTTCGCTACCGCCTTTCGCCAGGATCAGGCCGCCGCGCGGACCCGCCAGGGTTTTGTGGGTAGTCGTGGTGACAACGTGAGCGTGCGGAACCGGGTTCGGGTAAACGTCAGCAGCAATAAGACCGGCAACGTGGGCCATATCAACGAACAGATATGCGCCGATGCTGTCAGCGATTTCACGCATTTTTGCCCAGTCAACCACACCAGAGTAAGCAGAGAAGCCACCGATAATCATCTTCGGTTTGTGGGTCTGCGCCTGCTTCGCCATGTCTTCATAGTCAATTTTACCGGACTCATCGATACCGTAAGGGATGATGTTGTACAGTTTACCGGAGAAGTTAACCGGGGAGCCGTGAGTCAGGTGACCACCCTGCGCCAGGTTCATACCCAGAACGGTATCGCCCGGTTGCAGCAGCGCGGTGTAGACCGCGAAGTTAGCCTGAGAACCGGAGTGCGGCTGAACGTTAGCGTAGTCGGCGCCGAACAGCTCTTTTGCGCGGTCGATAGCCAGTTGCTCAACGATATCAACGTATTCGCAGCCGCCGTAGTAGCGCTTGCCCGGATATCCTTCAGCGTATTTGTTGGTCAGCTGAGAACCCTGTGCCTGCATGACGCGCGGGCTGGTGTAGTTCTCGGAGGCGATCAGTTCGATGTGCTCTTCCTGACGTACTTTTTCCTGCTCCATAGCCTGCCACAGTTCGGCATCATAATCGGCAATGTTCATTTCACGCTTTAACATCCGCATCTCCTGACTCAGCTAACGATAAAATTTCTGCCTAAAAAGGCGGTCCAATCGGACAACGGCCCACAGTATAACTGAATCATTCTGTGATAACAGGTCTTGACAAATGATTTTACGCAAACGATTGGCTCCGCATTACACAAGGCTTTGAGCAATAACGCTCCTGAGATTATCAACGGATTTCTTTTCAGGTTTGTGATGCAAATAATTCATGTTGTAACCACCTTACGGCAAAGTGTTAAAGAACCATTTACAAAGCAGGGGTATTTTTATAAGATGCATGTAAAATACATTATTAAGATGACTCATATAAGGAAGCTGCTATGCTCGACGCTCAAACCATCGCAACGGTGAAAGCCACCATTCCCCTGCTGGTTGAAACCGGTCCAAAGCTGACCGCCCATTTTTACGATCGCATGTTTACGCATAACCCTGAACTCAAAGAAATTTTCAACATGAGTAACCAGCGCAATGGCGATCAGCGTGAAGCGCTGTTTAACGCGATTGCCGCCTATGCCAGTAATCTTGAGAACCTGCCCGCCCTGCTGCCAGCGGTCGAGAAAATTGCTCAAAAGCATACCAGCTTCCAGATCCAACCAGAGCAGTACAACATTGTCGGTACTCATCTGCTGGCCACCCTGGACGAAATGTTCAGTCCGGGCCAGGAAGTACTGGACGCCTGGGGCAAAGCTTACGGCGTGCTGGCCAACGTCTTTATCAATCGTGAAGCGCAAATCTACAGCGAAAGCGCCAGCAAAGCCGGCGGCTGGGAAGGGACTCGTGCGTTCCGCATCGTGAAGAAAACCCCGCGCAGCGCACTCATCACCAGCTTTGAATTTGAACCTGTCGACGGCGGTGCGGTGGCTGAATATCATCCAGGTCAGTATCTGGCGGTCTGGCTGAAGCCGGAAGGTTTTCCGCATCAGGAAATCCGTCAGTACTCCCTGACCCGCAAGCCTGATGGCAAGGGTTACCGCATTGCGGTGAAACGTGAAGATGGCGGTCAGGTGTCGAGCTGGCTGCATAACTCAGCCAAAGAAGGGGATGTGATTTATCTGGCGGCACCAGCAGGTGATTTCTTCCTCAACGTCGCCCCGCAAACGCCAGTCACGCTGATCTCCGGCGGCGTCGGCCAAACGCCGATGCTGGCGATGCTGGATGTTCTGGCGAAAGCGCAGCATCCGGCGCAGGTTAACTGGTTCCATGCGGCAGAAAACGGCGACGTTCACGCCTTTGCTGACGAGGTAAAAGCGCTGGGGGCAAGCCTGCCGAAGTTTGCTTCTCACGTCTGGTACCGCAGTCCGAACGAAGCAGACCGCCAGGCGGCACAGTTTAATAGCGAAGGTTTGATGGATTTATCGGTACTGGCCAACAAGCTCAGCGACCCGCAGATGCAGTTTTATCTGTGCGGCCCGGTGGCGTTTATGCAGTTTGCCGCGAAGCAGTTGGTTGAGCTGGGCGTAAACAGCGAGAACATTCATTACGAGTGCTTCGGCCCGCATAAGGTGCTGTAACCGGAGCGACGGATACAGGCGACCCGGGAAATGACCGGGCCGCCATCTAGTTTGTCCGATTAAATCGCTTCGTCGTCTTCTTCACCGGTACGAATACGAATCACGCGCGCAACGTCAAAGACAAAGATTTTGCCATCGCCAATTTTGCCCGTCTGGGCCGTGCGGATAATGGTATCGACGCAGGTATCGACGATGTCATCGGTAACAACAATTTCGATTTTCACTTTCGGCAGAAAATCCACCATGTACTCCGCGCCGCGATACAGCTCGGTGTGCCCCTTCTGACGGCCAAAGCCTTTCACTTCTGTTACCGTCATCCCGGTGATGCCGACTTCGGCCAGCGCTTCACGCACGTCATCCAGTTTGAATGGTTTAATAATCGCATCAATCTTTTTCATGGTTTTCCTGTCTTAGAGCCTATCCCATTAAGGCTATTTTACTTGCCATTTTGAACCTGGGCAGTGCTCAAAATCCTCACGTACTACGTGTACGCTCCGGTTTTTCCGCGCTGTCCGTGTTCAAACTGCCTGCGACAATAACGCCTACTGGGATAGGCTCTTAATCGCGTAACCGGTTGCTAACCGTATCATAACTTGCGTCATCTTGCGGAGCTACTCTTTAAAGTCGTTGGCTTCAAGCTCGTGGCGCGACAGCAGCTTATAAAACTCGGTACGGTTGCGCCCCGCCATCCGAGCCGCATGCGTGACGTTGCCTTTGGTGATTTGCAGCAGCTTGCGCAGGTAGTTCAGCTCAAACTGATTACGCGCCTCGACAAACGTCGGCAGAGCGGTATTTTCCCCCTCCAGCGCCTGCTCCACCAGCGCATCGCTGATCACCGGCGAGGAAGTCAGCGCCACGCACTGCTCAATCACGTTCACCAGTTGGCGTACGTTCCCTGGCCATTTAGCGGCCATCAGCCGCTTCATTGCATCCGTGGAGAAAGCGCGAACAAACGGTTTATGGCGATCGGCAGACTGGCGCAGCAGATGATTAGCCAGCAGCGGGATATCTTCAGTACGATCGGCCAGCGGGGGAATTTTCAGATTCACCACGTTCAGACGATAAAACAGATCTTCACGAAACTCACCGCGGGCCATCGCTTTCGGCAGATCGCGGTGGGTAGCGGAGATAATCCGCACATCAATATCAATATCGCGATTGCTGCCCAGCGGGCGTACTTTGCGCTCCTGCAGGACGCGCAACAGTTTCACCTGTAGCGCCACCGGCATATCGCCTATCTCATCAAGAAACAGCGTGCCGCCTTCGGCTGCCTGAAATAAACCTTCGCGATTGCTAACCGCACCGGTAAAAGCACCTCGCGCGTGGCCGAATAGCTCCGACTCCAGCAACTGTTCGGGTAACGCGCCGCAGTTAATGGCGATAAAGGGTTTGTCACGGCGCGGGCTGGCGTTATGGATTGCCTGAGCAACAATCTCCTTCCCGGTACCGCTTTGCCCATTGATCAGTACGCTCACGTCCGACTGCGCCACCATTCCGGCCTGCTCCAGCAGCCGCTCCATCAGCGGGCTGCGGGTAACAATCGCCTGGCGCCAGCGTTCATCGGTTGTCGGCGCGCTTTGCTCCAGCGCGTCATCGATGGCCTTATACAGGGCGTCTTTATCCACCGGTTTGGTCAAAAAGCTAAATACGCCCTGCTGCGTCGCAGCAACAGCATCCGGAATGGAGCCATGCGCGGTCAGGATAATCACCGGCATTCCCGGCTGTACCTTCTGGATTTCGCTGAACAGCTGTAAACCATCCATCTCATCCATCCGCAGATCGCTGACCACCAGATCGACTTTGTCACGCCCCAGAATGCGCAGCGCCTCCGGGCCGCTTTCGGCAGTGACCACACGATACCCTTCGCTGATAAGACGCATCCCGAGAAGCTTCAACAAGCCCGGATCGTCGTCTACGAGCAGCAGATGGGCGGGTTTACGGATCGTCATGAATCACCTCCGGGACTTTCTCGCTGCCGTGCCCGGCATCAGAACTGAAATTGCCTCCAGGCTTACGGCTGGAGAGCTGGCGCTCAATATCGGTGAGGTTTTCCAGCTTACGAGTGGTGAGCTCAAGCTGGCTGCGTAACTCCAGCGCCTGCTGGTGCAGCGCCTCAAGCTCGGCATCGCTGGATTGCTGCAATTTGGCGTAGCGGGAACGCTCATCAACCAATTGAAGCTGTCGGCCCTGGCCTTCGCGCCAGAGCTGATAAAGCGGGCGTACCTGCACGGCGATTTGCGGGCTGAAAGTATCCAGACTATTCACCAGCGCCCGGCGTTCATCTGGCGTAATTTTGGCATCCGCCAGCAAAATACCGCGCTTAAAAGCATCCTGCCAGCTGTCATCATTATGCAGCTTAGCTTCCGCACGCGCCTGCGCCGGGGCCAGACGATCTGCACAATCGATCCCCCGCAACCAGTAGAGCGGGTTTTTATCGCTGGTCTCGTTTTGCAGATCCCAGATGTCGGCGCACTCTACCGAGAGAAAATCGGCGACCTGATGCTGCGGCAGCGCGGAGAGCGTTTTACCATCCGCGGCCTGTGGTGATGTGGAGGCGGAACATCCCGCCAGCGCCAGGCAAGAAATACCTGACAGCAGCCATCCCCTAAGAGGACGGACAAATGCGAAGAAGTGGGACATATTCACCCAATATTAATTTATGCGTTGTTTTTTCCAGGCTCAGCGGCGGGCAGCGTGATACGAAAACAGATAAGCCCAGATTTATCATCAACCAGGCTCAGCTCGCCCTGCATTTGCCGTACACAGTCACGAGCGATGCTTAGCCCCAGACCGCTGCCTTTTACCGCCCCTTTACGCTGGTGGCTTCCCTGATAAAAAGGCTCGAAAATCATCTGTTTTTCCGCAGGCGGGATCGGCTCGCCATTATTGATAACGTCAATGCACACCTGCTCGCCGTGCCGATAGCTATGAATTTGAATGTTACCGGATTCAGCACCATAGTGCACCGCATTGGAGTAGAGATTGTCCAGAACGCTCACCAGAAGTTCGGGCTCCGCCAGGCAAAAGCGCTGGGTGAGCGTCAAGTCGGTTTGCATCATTTTAGCTCTTGCCGGCAGGCTATGGGCGGAAACCACATTGTTCACCAGCTCAGCGAGATTGACCGTCTCGCGTGCAACCGGGCCATCGGCCTGCTGCCGGTTGTAATCCAGCAGTTGTTCAATCAGCTTTTGTAGATTGCGGCTGCTACTATCAAGAATCTCCACGATCTCCTGCTGTTCGGGCGTTAGCGGCCCGGCCACGCGGTCAGCGAGCAGTTCCGTCCCTTCACGCATGCTGGCCAGCGGCGTTTTCAACTCATGGGAAAGATGGCGCAAAAACTGATGACGCTGGGATTCCAGCCAGGCGAGACGTTCGCTCAGCCAGATAATGCGTTTGCCGACGGATCGCAGCTCTCGCGGGCCGGTAAACATCGCGGTATCATCCAGCGATTTTCCTTCACCCAGCCGATTAATCATTCTCTGAATACCTTTCACCGGGCCGATAATCATGCGGGTGAAAAGCAGTACCAGCGCCAGGCTGAGCAGAAACAGAACCAGCGCCTGCCAGCCGAAGAACTGGCCGCGTTCGGCAATCTCCTGTTGTAGCTGCTGCCCGCGAGAGTAGACCACCGTTCGGGTCGCCTGGACCATATCGCTATTGGCAGCGGCAAAAGCTTCCAGGCTGGCGGCAGATTTCGCCGTCGGACCGCTATTTTTGCACTGGAGCTCCGCCAGATCGTCGAGATCCTGACGTAGCGCCTGCCAGATTTTTTCATCCGGCAGGACACCCGCGTGAGCATCAAGCATTTCACTGTAGCGCTTACGCTGATTTTGATAGACCCGCGCCAGGGTTGGATCATCCAGCACGCAATACTGCCGGTAGCTGCGCTCCATCTCCAGCGCAGCATTGATCATCGCCTCGCTGCGCCGGGCATCGATAAGAGTGGTGCGATTGATATGCGCCGCCTGCGCGCTCAGCGCGTTAAGGCTTTGCCACGCCTGCCAGGCCAGAACCAATAGCGGGAGCAGGATCAGCACAAAGGAGAGCGTGACCAGCTGGCGCAGTGAACGGGGGAACAAGGAGAGTCGCTTCAAGGATATCGTCTCAATCATTAGCTCACTACGATGCTAACTGAGGACGCAATAAACATCTACGCCAGAAATAATAAAGCCAGGCTACAAGAGCCTGGCTTTATTAAGCAATGAGGCGGTGCCTTACTCGACGTTTCGCCCGATGACTGATAAAGCAGAGCTGTTATCAGGAGTTGGACGGCAGGCACCTGTTTGTGCGTCATTCGAGGTTTATGTAGCGCTTCCCGAGGGGGCTGACATAAGAAGGTGAATGAGCCACTGGTTATAATTATGCACGAACTATGCCAAATCGCAAAACATTTTATTAACACAATGAAATATAATGTCTTTTTACCATTTTATGACAGTAATGATAATGGTCATTATCTTTGCAAAGTGTCGCTAATTAGCAACACCGAATAAGTGATTTATTAACACCATTTTAAATCAATGAGTTAAGTGTCACCTTTTGACGACACCGCTATTGCACGTTTGTCGGCGATCCCCGACACCTTTTTCCCACGGTCATCACAAACAAAAAAGCCCCCTGCGATTACAGGAGGCTTAATGAGGTTTGCAAAGAAGACTTAGCCCAGCTGTTTACGCGCGTTGCGGAAAATACGCATCCACGGACTGTCTTCGCCCCAGTTTTCCGGATGCCAGGAGTTCGACACGGTACGGAAGACGCGCTCCGGGTGCGGCATCATGATAGTCGCGCGTCCGCTTTCGCTGGTCACCGCGGTAATGCCGTTTGCCGAACCGTTCGGGTTAGCCGGGTAGTTCTCCGTGACCTTACCAAAGTTATCGACGAAGCGCAGCGCCACCAGGCCTTTGCTCTCAAGCTGGGCCAGATGCGCACCATCACGAACTTCTACCTGCCCTTCACCGTGAGAAACGGCAATCGGCATCATCGAACCTACCATTCCCTGCAACAGCAGCGACGGGCTTTGGGTCACTTCAACCAGGCTGAAACGAGCTTCAAAACGGTCAGAGTGGTTGCGCACAAAGCGCGGCCACAGGTCGCTGCCGGGGATGAGCTCACGCAGGTTAGACATCATCTGACAGCCATTGCACACGCCCAGCGCCAATGTCTGTGGGCGATGGAAGAAAGTGGCAAACTCGTCGCGTACACGGTCATTGAACAGAATTGATTTCGCCCAGCCTTCACCCGCGCCTAAAACATCACCGTAGGAGAAACCACCGCAGGCCACCAGCGCCTGGAAATCAGCAAGACCGGTACGGCCCGCCAGCAGGTCGCTCATATGCACGTCGATAGCATCAAAGCCCGCACGATGGAACGCTGCCGCCATTTCTACATGGGAGTTCACTCCCTGCTCGCGCAGCACGGCAACCTTCGGACGCGCGCCGGTGGCGATATAAGGCGCAGCGATATCCTCATTGATATCGAAAGAAAGCTTCACGTTGAGGCCCGGATCGGCATCGTTAGTTTTCGCCTCGTGCTCCTGGTCGGCACACTCTGGGTTATCACGCAGACGCTGCATCTGCCAGGTGGTTTCAGCCCACCACATACGCAGCGTAGTGCGGCTTTCGCTGAACACCGGATGACCGTCGGCAGTGATGACAAAGCGATCGCCCGTGGTTGCCTGGCCAAGATAGTGAACACAATCCGCCAGGCCATTTGCGGCCAGCAGCGCTTCCACCGCCTGACGATCGGCGGCACGAACCTGAATCACACCGCCCAGCTCTTCGTTAAACAGCGCAGCCAGATGGTCATTGCCGAGCGCGGCGATATCCACGTTAACGCCGCAGTGACCGGCAAAGGCCATTTCGGCCAGCGTCACCAGCAGGCCGCCGTCGGAACGGTCATGCCAGGCCAGCAGTTTGCCTTCGGCAACCAGCGCCTGCATCGCATCCCAGAAGCCTTTCAGCTGAGCAACATCACGAACGTCTGCAGTAACATCGCCAAGCTGACGGTAAACCTGGGCCAGCGCGGTCGCGCCCAGCGCATTGTTTCCCTTACCTAAGTCAATCAGCAGTAGCGCATTATCTTCGCCAGAGAGCTGCGGGGTCACAGTGCGGCGTACGTCTTCCACACGGGCAAAAGCGGAAATCACCAGCGACAGCGGGGAAGTCATTTCGCGCTGCTCGTTGCCGTCCTGCCAGCGGGTTTTCATCGACATCGAGTCTTTACCCACTGGAATCGTCAATCCCAGCGCCGGACACAGCTCTTCGCCCACCGCTTTTACCGCTTCATATAAACCCGCGTCTTCACCCGGGTGACCGGCAGCGGCCATCCAGTTTGCCGACAGCTTCACGCGATTGAGCGCGCCAATCTGCGTCGCAGCAATGTTGGTCAGCGCTTCGCCCACCGCCAGACGAGCGGAAGCAGCGAAGTCCAGCAACGCAACCGGCGCACGTTCGCCAATTGACATGGCTTCACCGTAATAGCTGTCGAGGCTGGCGGTGGTTACCGCGCAGTTAGCGACCGGGATCTGCCACGGACCGACCATCTGATCGCGTGCGACCATGCCGGTCACGGTGCGGTCACCGATGGTGACAAGGAAAGTTTTCTCCGCCACGGTCGGCAGATGCAGCACGCGATTTACCGCGTCAGCAATAGTTATGCCCTGGCGTTCCAGACTCTGCCCCTGTGCTTTAAGGGTCTGCACATCGCGGGTCATTTTCGGCGTTTTACCCAGCAGCACGTCGAGCGGCAGATCAATCGGTCGATCGTCAAAATGGGTATCGTCAAGGCTCAGGTGCATCGCTTCAGTCGCTTCGCCAATAACCGCGTACGGTGCGCGCTCGCGACGGCACAGCTCATCGAATAGTGGCAGCTGCTCCGGCGCTACCGCCAGAACATAGCGCTCTTGAGATTCGTTACACCAGATTTCCAGCGGGCTCATGCCCGGCTCATCGCTGAGGATGTCGCGCAGCTGGAATTTACCGCCGCGTCCACCATCACTCACCAGCTCCGGCATGGCATTGGACAAACCGCCTGCGCCGACGTCATGAATAAACAGAATTGGGTTGGCATCGCCCAGCTGCCAGCAGCGGTCAATAACTTCCTGGCAGCGACGTTCCATTTCCGGGTTGTCGCGCTGTACGGAGGCAAAATCCAGGTCTGCATCAGACTGTCCCGACGCCATTGAAGAAGCAGCACCGCCGCCGAGGCCGATGTTCATCGCCGGGCCGCCAAGAACAATCAGCTTCGCGCCAACGACAATCTCGCCCTTCTGCACGTGTTCGCCGCGAATGTTGCCGATACCGCCCGCCAGCATGATGGGCTTGTGATAGCCGCGCAGCTCTTCGCCGTTGTGGCTAGTCACTTTCTCTTCATAGGTACGGAAATAACCGTTCAGCGCCGGGCGACCAAATTCGTTGTTAAACGCCGCACCGCCCAGAGGGCCATCGGTCATGATATCCAGCGCGGTCACAATACGATCCGGCTTGCCGAAATCTTCTTCCCATGGCTGCTCAAAGCCAGGAATACGCAGGTTGGAGACGGAGAAACCCACCAGCCCTGCTTTCGGCTTAGCGCCACGACCGGTCGCACCTTCGTCACGGATTTCACCGCCGGAACCGGTCGCCGCGCCCGGCCACGGAGAGATCGCCGTCGGGTGGTTATGGGTTTCAACCTTCATCAGAATATGCGCGTCTTCCTGGTGGAAGTCGTAGCGGCCCGTTTTGTGGTCAGCAAAGTAACGTCCCACCGCCGAACCTTCCATTACCGCAGCATTATCTTTATAGGCAGACAGCACGTAATCCGGAGTTTTCTCAAAGGTATTTTTGATCATCTTGAACAGCGACTTCGGCTGCTGTTCGCCATCGATGATCCAATCGGCGTTAAAAATCTTGTGCCGGCAGTGCTCGGAGTTGGCCTGCGCGAACATATAGAGTTCGATATCATTCGGGTTACGACCCAGATTATGGAAGGCATCCTGCAGATAGTCGATTTCGTCTTCCGCCAGCGCCAGCCCCAGACGGAGGTTGGCGTCAATCAGCGCCTGACGACCTTGTCCCAGTAGGTCAACGCTGGTTACCGGGGTCGGCTGATGGTGAGCAAACAGCTTTTCGCCCTCTTCCAGCGCGCCAAATACGCTTTCCATCATTCGATCGTGCAGTTCAGCCGCCACCTGCGCCCACTGCTCTTCAGTCAGGCTGCTCGCTTCAACGTAGTACGCAACGCCGCGCTCCAGGCGTACAACCTGAGACAGGCCACAGTTACGGGCAATATCGGTAGCTTTAGAAGACCAGGGAGAGATGGTGCCAGGACGGGGGGTAACGAGCAGTAGCTTGCCGGTTGGGGTATGGCTGCTTAAGTTCGGGCCATATTTTAGCAACCTCGCCAGATTCTCACGATCGTCGCCGCTTAGCGGGGCGCTGAGATCGGCAAAATGAACATACTCGGCATATATAGTGCTTACCGGAAGGTTGGCCGCCTGGAAACGTGCCAGCAGTTTATTGATACGGAATGCCGACAGTGCAGGTGAACCACGCAAAATTTCCATCATAAGTCTCTCGTCTTCGAAGCTTTCAGGGTGAGCCGGGGGAAACGGGCGCCATTATAGTGAATCCTGCGCCCCGACGAAACCGTTTGCGTAGAAATAAAATGGTTGCCAGGGTTTATCAATAAATGTGACCCGACTCGCGAATAAGTTGCCAACTGGCGCATTCTTAAGCAAAATGCCGCTCATTCGACGACAACCTTTTACTTTTTCCGGTCATAGTCTGCTGAGGAACGCAAAGCTGCAGAAGATTAACTATCTGAAAAAACTAAAGATTAATTATCTGCTCATCGGCATTGTAACCCTCTTGCTGGCGGCTGCCCTGTGGCCGTCTCTCCCGTGGATGGGGAAACCAGAGAACCGTGTGGCGGGGATTATGGCGCGCGGAGAACTGCGCATCAGCACCATTAATTCGCCAATGACCTTCGCGACCCTCAATGACAAAATCTACGGTTTCGATTATGAGCTGGCACAGCAGTTTGCCGACTACCTTGGGGTCGAGCTGAAGGTGACCGTCCGACAAAATATCAGCCAGCTATTCGATGACCTCGATGAGGGAAAAGCCGACATGCTGGCGGCAGGACTGGTCTACAACTCTGAACGGGTAAAGAACTATCAGCCCGGGCCAACCTACTATTCCGTTTCACAACAGCTGGTGTATCGCAAAGGTAGCCTGCGCCCGCGCAGCCTCGCTAATCTTACCGCGGAGCAGTTGGCTATCGCCCCCGGGCACGTGGCGATTAACGACCTGCAGGCATTAAAAGAACAAAAATATCCGGACCTCGACTGGCGCGTGGATGATAAACGCGGCACCACGGCGCTGATGCAGGCGGTGATCGACGGTAAGCTCGATTACACCATCGCGGATTCGGTCGCCGTCAGTCTGTTCCAACGCGTCCACCCGGAACTGGCCGTCGCGCTGGATATCAGCGATGAGCAACCGGTGACCTGGTTTAGTGAAAAAGGCGAAGATAACTCGCTGTCGGCGGCGATGCTCGATTTCTTCAATAACATTAATGAAGACGGCATCCTTGCGCGACTGGAAGAGAAATACCTCGGCCACGGTAACGATTTTGACTATGTTGATACGCGCACCTTCCTGCGCGCCGTGGAGAACGTCCTCCCTGATCTACAGCCGATGTTCGAAAAATATGCCCGGCAGATAGACTGGCGCCTGCTGGCGGCCATCTCATGGCAGGAGTCGCATTGGGACCCTCAGGCTACCTCTCCGACCGGCGTACGCGGAATAATGATGCTCACCCGCAATACCGCCCTGAGCCTGGGACTGACCGACCGTACCGATGCAGACCAAAGCCTCGACGGCGGCATGCGTTATCTACAGGATATGATGAGTAAAGTGCCCGACTCCGTTCCCAAAGACGAACGTATCTGGTTTGCGCTGGCGGCTTACAATATGGGCTACGCGCATATGCTTGACGCGATGGCGCTAACCAAAAAGCAGAAAGGTAATCCCAATAGCTGGGCCGATGTGAAGCAGCGTCTGCCGTTGCTGAGCCAGAAAAACTATTACAGTCGGCTGAAGTACGGCTTTGCGCGCGGTCATGAGGCCTACGCCTATGTCGAGAATATCCGCAAATACCACATCAGCCTTGTGGGTTACCTCTCTGAGAAAGAGAGAAAAGAGGCGCAGATTGCGGCGCTTGGCGAACACTATCCGGCGGTCATGCCGGATGAGTTAAATAAAGAAGAACAGTACGCCATGTCCTTTTTCAGCTTTCGCGCCGAAACGCTGGTCGATAACGCAAAATTTAAAATCCCAGGACTGGGCCATTAATCTTCCGTTTGCTGACGCGCCTTTTTAAGCAGTTTTTTCTCTTCGCGCCGCCAGCGGAAAAAATCGCTCAGCATACCGGAGCACTGTTCTGCCAGGAGTCCTTCGGTTATTTCTACCCGATGATTCATCCCCGGATGATGCAGCACGTCGATCAACGACCCGGCAGCGCCGGTTTTCGCATCCCTGGCACCGAATACCAGCCGTGAAATGCGGCTATGCACCATCGCCCCGGCGCACATTACGCAAGGCTCAAGGGTGACGTACAGCGTCGCGTCAACCAGACGGTAGTTTTGCAGCACCATCCCCCCCTGGCGCAACGCCATAATCTCAGCATGCGCAGTAGGATCGTGACGGCCAATTGGCCGGTTCCAGCCTTCACCGATGACCTGATGATTGTGCACCAGCACCGCGCCGACCGGCACCTCGCCCTCTTCCCAGGCGCGTTTCGCCAGCGTCAAAGCATGACGCATCCAGTATTCATCATTTAATTCATGGTCAGACAAAGCGGGCACTCCTGCGGAAAAAGCGGGGCGCATTATACATGGACGCTATGTATTACACACTATTCTAACTGCTGAAGATCGCCTTGTGGGGTTACTCGCCAGCGGTGCTGGCAAAAATAGAGCAGCGGATTGTCCTGTTCGCTGTCGCTATAGCCACTGTACAAGCGCAGCGGAGCACCGATTTTTTGCTCCAGTTGCGCGACTTTTTCGTTACCCAGACAGCGCAGCGTTAAAACCCAGCCGCCGCAACGGCGCTCCATCCGACTGGCAATCAGATTCACTCGCGGCAACCATGCAGTATCAAAATAGACCTGCTCCACCAGCGACTGCGGCGACCCGGTAATCAACCAAACGTCCGCATCGGTGCTGGTCAGATAATCCGTCAACCGTGACTGAACAACAGGAAAAGCCGTGACATGCTGCCGGAACCAGTGAACAAAACTCGCCTCAAGACGTTTCAGATGCCTCTCACTGCGCCCGAAAGTCGTAGCCCACAGCAGCAGACTCATCGGCCAGCGTGCGGCCCGACCGTTTAGCAACAGCCCGGCAAGAATAACGGGCAACAGAGGAAGAACCAGCAATGTATTCAACGGCTGATGACGTAGCACATAGCGCAAGAAACTGCCGAACATGTCCTGCTGATGCAAGGTGCCATCCAGATCAAAGAAAACCACTCGCCGCATGCTACTATTCAAAACCGCCTCCTCTGGATTAACACCTCGATAACCAATAGCTTAACAGCCTTACGCATTGAATAGCGAAAACATCCGCCATCGTTGAGCCGGGATTAAGGTAAAACCTCCTTGCAGAGAAATCTGAGCGGTTGAATTTTTAATTCGCACTATTCCCCTTATAATTGAATACAAAATTCTTTCAGCCGAGGGTGAAAGCTGTCCTCCGGAGCCGCTATGAACTGTTTGACCCGAATCCGCCAACGCTACCCCACGCTGGCCACAAGTGATAAAAAACTGGCCGATTTTATTCTGACCCAACCGGATCAAACCCGCCACCTCAGCTCACAGCAGCTGGCGGGCGAAGCCGGAGTCAGCCAGTCGAGCGTGGTGAAATTCGCGCAAAAGATGGGTTTTAAAGGTTTCCCGGCGTTGAAACTGGCGTTAAGCGAAGCGCTGGCTAGCGCCCCCACTCCGCAATCCGTACCGGTGCATAACCAGATTCGCGGGGATGATCCTCTCCGGCTGGTGGGCGAAAAGCTGATTAAAGATAATATTGCAGCAATGCATGCCTCTCTGGACGTCAACAGCGAAGAAAAGCTACTGGAAGCCGTTGCGCTACTGCGCAATGCCCGGCGGGTCATTATTACCGGTATTGGTGCATCGGGTCTGGTGGCGAGGAACTTTAGCTGGAAGCTGATGAAAATCGGCATTAACGCCGTTTCTGAGCAGGATATGCATGCCCTTCTGGCAACGGTACAGGCGATGGCGGCAGACGATCTGCTGCTGGCCATCTCCTACTCTGGTGAACGACGTGAAATTAATATGGCGGCAGGTGAAGCATTGCGAGTGGGGAGCCAGATCCTGGCGATCACCGGTTTTAACCCCAATGCCCTTCAACAGCAGGCAACTCTGTGCCTGTATACCATCGCTGAAGAACAGGCCACGCGCAGCGCCGCGATCTCCTCAACCAGCGCGCAAATGATGCTGGCCGACCTGCTGTTTATGGGGCTGGTCCAGCAGGATCTTGAACGCGCCCCGGATCGCATTCGTCATAGTGAAGCGCTGGTGAAAAAGCTGGTCTGAAAGCGGGCTCTTCTGCATTTCGCAAAAGAGCCCCTGGATTTATTGCGCTTCTTTGGCGTGAATCAGCTGAGTCAGAAGCTTGTTAACCGGTACGGCAATATTGTTCTGCATCCCAATACGCGCAATCGCCCCATTTAAATAGTCAATTTCAGTGAGTCGCCCTTTATGTAAATCCTGATACATAGAAGGATAGTGATGGCCGCTTTCGCGTGGGTCGAATACTTTCTTCACCGTATTCATCACCATTTCCTGTGTCAACGGAATATTCTGGCTGGCTGCTACCAGAACAAACTCATCTACCACTGCCTGCGCTAAATCTAATGCTCCCGGTCGATTGCCAAAACCGCCAACATTACAATCCAGCAGTGCACAATAAGTATTCATTACGCTATTAAAAGCCGCTTTCTTCCAGATTGATAATAATACGTCAGGACTAATTTCCGCATTCAGCCCGGCGCTATTAAGGGTGGCAACCACTCTGGCTTCCTGGTCAGCATCCTGACTGGCAATGGGCTGCAGCTCAATCGTCCCCGTGCCGGTGGCCATAATATGTCCGGCACCCTCCAGTTCGCTCGACCATAACGTGACGCCAGCATAGATTTTTTCCCGATCAACGTAGTTTGCCAGCGTTTCGATATTTCCCAGACCATTAGATAAAATCATCACGACTTTCGCTGCGGGTAGCAACGGCTTAATACGCTGTAGCATGCTGTCCAGTTGCATGGCTTTGGTAAACAGAATAACCAGTTCAAATTCCCCCTGTGCCTTATCAGCCATAACTGCGGGTATCGGATAATACTGTTGAGTCGTTTCCGTTTCGACAAACAATCCCTTACTGCAAATAGCATCAACATGTTCCTGCCAGCTATCGATAAGCGTCACGTCATGTCCGGCAGCCAGTAACATATAGCCAAAACGGCACCCCATAGCCCCTGCACCTGCGATTGCAATTTTCATCTTTATTTCCTTATGATTTGATCAATGTATTTTGGCTAAAACCATTCCAACATAACGTTTAGTCACCAGCGTGAGCACTACCCCAATAAGCAATAAGACCGTGGTGAGAATAAATACCGTATTATAACTCCCTGTATATTTCGCTATAGCTGATGTAACATACGGCGCAATAACCGCACCAACGGCAAAACCAAAATACATAAATCCATAGTTTAATCCCTGATTACGCATGCCAAAGTTCTGACTGGTCAGTCCTGGGAAGATAACTAATATCCCGGCATAAGCAAAGCCAACGCCCAGTGCACTGAAATAGAACACCGAAGTATTACCGTTAAAAAAGAGCAACAGCAGCATACAAAGGCAGGTAAAGAGATAAACAATCACCAGCGTATTATACCCGCCTAACTTATCGGTCAAACCTCCCCAGAACAGGCGACCAATAGAGTTAAATATCGATACCAGACTGACAATCAATGCCCCGGATATTAAACCATATTGCGTCATACCAATTTGTGCAGAGCTTGAACTGATCACCATTCCGGAGAATACGCCCAGCGCCAGAATCATAAAGAGTAGCCAAAAACGCAGATCCTTAAGCATGTGTCGATAATCTTTATCCATTGGCGATGCTTTAATTCCCCCACTATCTTTTGCAGGTGCGCTTCGAATAAAGAACTGCACGATAAAAATGACCACCAGATATACAATCCCAAGATATAATAATGCCCGGCTGACATCATGGGTTTGCGACATAAAGTATTCGGCAAGGCGGGTGCATAGTAGCGTCCCTACACCAACACCGGCCAGAACGATGCCGCTGGCAAGTCCTCGCCGATCAGGGAAAAACTTCAAGATATTATTAAGATTACCCGTGAAAGCCAGTCCCGATCCCAACCCGGCGATGACCCCGTAGGTTAAGAATAACATTGGCAAATTATCCACGAACCCGGACAAGATAAAACCTAAAGAAAACAGGATGCCACCGATGACAATCGCCTGTTTTCCTTTGCCGTTATCGATCATCCTCCCGCCCCAAATCATCGGTAAAGGAATGATCCCCATATTGATAGAAAATGCCAACGCCAGGGTCGCGGGGTCCCAGTGATATTGCTCCATTAATGGCGTTTTAAAATAGCTAAATGCATAGACGCCCCCGAGTACAAAATTTATGCACACGTGGGCGGCAAGCATTCCCCAGCGGTTGATTGATACCGACATAACTTTTCCTTTTTTAAAATGCACTGATCACAGTTTAAAAAAAGCAAAATAGGCAAACAATTTGGTATTTTTTATAATCGTTATAACAAAACCCAATCGATTGGCGTTAAATTTTAATGAATATCAAACAACTGCATTCCTTCCTGATATTGTGTGATGAACTACATTACGGTCGGGCAGCCAGTCGCCTGTTTATCACTCAGCCATCATTAAGTCAGCAAATCAAACAACTTGAGTCATCACTTAAGACAATATTATTTAAGCGCAAAGGAAGAGGCATTGAATTAACAAAACCAGGCTTTATTTTGCAACAGCACGCTAACAAAATAATGCTGGATTTAAAAAATGCTGAAAATGAACTTCTTCCCTATCAGGATCAACAGCGCGATACGATTTCCATCGGCGTGTCAGGCAGCTACTTGTTATTACCTGCATTCCGTAGCTTTATGGCACACCACCCGGAGATATCGTTAAATGTTAAAGAGTTCTCAACGGAACAAACCATTAAAAAGCTGACGGATAACGCTGTCGATATTGGCATCGTTTATCGGACAACGCTCCCTGCCCAACTAAGCTCGACCATGCTGTTTGAAGATGAAATTATTGCTGCAATCCCACTTTCCCATCCTCTGGCAAAACGCGAACGTCTGCATCCAAAAGATTTAAACGACCAACCCATTATCGTGCTTAATGACTCTCTGCTATTAAGAGGAATCATCACGACTGAATTTAATCACCGCAAAGTCGCCCCTAACATTATCTGCGAGCTGGATAACCACTACTCATGCCTTGAGTATGCTGAAGCACAAATTGGCATCGCATTTATTACCCGCTCGCTAACGCGTTTATCCACGCCCAAAAATGTCCGTCTGGTTTCGCTTGGTATTCCGGCTTTTTTCATCCCAGTGATGCTCGTACATAGCAATGACCTTTCGCTGGACAACGCAACTATCTGCCTGCTCAAGCAGATCAAAAATTTTTACACTACGGATAACGAATTGACGCCAGAAAAGAGCTGGCCTGAGCAGAAAATGGGCGTATAATGCCCGCCCTATTTGTGTTGTTTCTGAGAATTTCCTGATGGCGCTGTTAATCACCAAAAAATGCATCAACTGCGATATGTGCGAGCCAGAATGCCCGAATGAGGCGATATCAATGGGTGATAGCATTTATGAAATTAACAGCGACCGCTGCACCGAGTGCGTGGGTCATTATGAAACGCCGACCTGCCAGAAAGTGTGTCCAATCCCGAACACTATTCTGAAAGATCCGGCGCATAGTGAAAACGAAGAGCAGTTGTGGGATAAATTCGTCCTGCTGCACCACGCCGAAAAAATCTAGCTTTCGACGATGACCGTAGCGCAGGCATAGTGGCGCTCATCGGCCAGCGTCACATGAATGCTGCTGACTCCTAAACGTGCCGCCAGATTTTTCGCCTCTCCCCACAAACGCAGCTTTGGCTTACCTAGCTCGTCGTTGTAAACCTCAAACTGATTAAACGCCAGACCGTTGCGAATGCCGGTCCCAAGCGCCTTGGCTGCGGCTTCTTTTACCGCGAAGCGCTTAGCCAAAAAACGGACCGGTTGCTGATGCTGTTCCCATATCGCCCACTCATGGTCACTAAGTACGCGACGGGCCAGGCGATCGCCGCTGCGGGCGATCACCGCTTCAATACGGGCTATTTCAACAATATCAGTGCCCAGTCCGAGGATAGCCATTACGCGCGCGCTTCCTGCATCAGACGCTTCATTTCCGCAACCGCCTCTTTCAGGCCGCTCATCACCGCACGACCAATAATCGCATGACCGATATTCAGCTCGTGCATTTCCGGCAGTGCCGCAATGGCTTTAACGTTATGGTAGGTTAGACCGTGACCGGCATTAACCTTCAGCCCAAGGCTGGCGGCGTAAGTTGCCGATTTAGCAATACGCTCCAGCTCTTTTGCCTGCTCAGCATCGGTTGCAGCATCGGAGTAGCAACCGGTGTGAATTTCGATATAGGGTGCTCCCACGTCCGCTGCGGCCTTAATTTGCGCATTATCAGCATCGATAAACAGGGAAACCAGAATACCGGCGTCGGCAAGGCGCTTACAGGCATCGCGCATTTTGTCGAGCTGGCCCGCAACGTCCAGCCCCCCCTCGGTGGTCACTTCCTGGCGTTTTTCCGGCACCAGGCAGCAGAAATGTGGTTTCGTCTCGCAGGCGATATTCAGCATCTCTTCCGTCACTGCCATCTCAAGATTCATGCGAGTATCGAGAGTCTGGCGCAGGATACGCACATCGCGATCGGTGATGTGTCGGCGGTCTTCGCGCAGATGGACGGTAATACCGTCAGCACCGGCCTGCTCGGCGATAAAGGCCGCCTGCACCGGGTCAGGATAAGCGGTGCCGCGAGCGTTGCGTAATGTCGCAATGTGGTCAATATTGACCCCTAACAGTAATTCAGCCATGACAATCCTCGTTAATCGTTATTGGTTTTATTGGCTCGCGCCGCCCGCGCGGGCATAAACTGGCGAAAAAGCTCCCGGCTTTTCAGCGGTTTCCCACCAAGATACGGCTTCAGGGCGATACGAGTGAAACGTTTTGCCGCACGCAGCGCATCGCTGTCTGGAAATTCGCGGCTCGCCAACGCCTTAAGATGGTGCCCGGTAAAGGTGCTGTTATCAATAACCACGCTGGCGATAAAGCCTTTTTCTTCACGGTAGCGATAGGTCATGGCGTCGTCAACCGCTTCACCGCTCCCGGCACAGTGGAGAAAATCAACGCCGTAGCCAAGATGCCCCAACAGCGCCAGTTCAAAGCGACGCAGTGCCGGTTCAGGAGAACCGCTTGCACCAGCCAAAGACTGGATGCAGTGCAGATAATCGAAGAAAAGTTCGGAGAAGCGCGTTTCATGCTCAAGCACGCGGGCAAGCAGTTCGTTAACGTAAAGACCGCTATAGAGCGCGATACCGCTGAGAGGGAGCGCCAGCGAGACAGCTTCCGCGCTGCGTAGCGTTTTGACTTCACCACGCCCGCCAAAGCGAAGCAACAAGGGGGTAAAGGGCTGAAGAGCGCCTTTGAGATTAGAACGTTTGGAACGTGCGCCTTTTGCAACAAGGCGCACGCGGCCTGACTCTTCCGTGAAAACGTCCAGCATCAGGCTGGTTTCGCTCCAGGGACGACTATGCAGGACAAAAGCGCGCTGCCAGCCTTCCATCATACTCGTCGTCTTTCAAGTTGCAGGTGCGTTGGCTGCGCCCGTTCACCCCAGTCACTTACCTGAGTAAGCTCCCGGGGATTCGCGGTCTTGCCGCCTTCCTGCACCTCGAAAGCCATAGAGTATGAAAACTACTGGTCTTCGCCGTAACCGAGACTGCGCAACGCACGTTCGTCATCGGCCCAGCCGGATTTCACTTTCACCCACAGCTCCAGGTGAACTGGCGCTTCAAACATATCCTGCATGTCTTTACGCGCTTCAATGCCGATGGTTTTGATTTTGGCCCCTTTGTTGCCAATCACCATCTTCTTCTGCCCTTCACGCTCAACCAGAATCAGACCATTGATATCGTAGCCACCGCGTTCGTTAGTCTGGAAACGTTCGATTTCGACGGTCACGGAATACGGCAGCTCAGCGCCAAGGAAACGCATCAGTTTTTCGCGGATGATCTCAGAAGCCATAAAACGCTGAGAGCGATCGGTAATGTAATCTTCCGGGAAGTGATGAATTGCTTCCGGCAGATGCTTACGCACGATACCGGCGATGGTATCCACGTTCAGCCCGGTTTCCGCGGAAATCGGCACGATATCGAGGAAATTCATCTGACTGCCGAGGAACTGCAGGTGTGGCAGCAGATCGCCCTTTTCCTGCACGTTATCGACTTTGTTCACCGCAAGAATAACCGGTGCTCTGGCGTCGCGCAGCTTACCCAGAACCATTTCATCATCTGCCGTCCAGCGGGTACCTTCAACAACAAAAATCACCAGTTCAACGTCGCCAATCGAGCTACTGGCCGCTTTGTTCATCAGGCGGTTAATAGCGCGCTTCTCTTCCATATGCAGGCCAGGGGTATCAACATAAATTGCCTGATACGGACCTTCAGTATGAATACCGACGATACGGTGACGTGTGGTCTGCGCTTTGCGTGAAGTAATAGAAATCTTCTGCCCAAGCAGCTTGTTCAACAGCGTTGATTTCCCGACGTTAGGACGACCAACGATAGCAACAAACCCACAATAATTTTTTTCTTCGCTCATTCCAGCTCCAGCTTTTTCAACGCCTGTTCGGCGGCAGCCTGTTCCGCCTTGCGACGGCTAGAACCTGTGCCAACCACCGGTTCACTCAGGCCGCTAACCTGGCAGTGGATAGTAAATTCCTGGTCATGCGCTTCACCGCGAACCTGAACCACCAGGTAGGACGGAAGCGGCAGGTGTCGCCCCTGCAGATACTCCTGCAAACGGGTCTTAGGATCTTTTTGCTTATCGCCAGGGCTAATTTCGTCCAGACGACTTTGGTACCAGGAGAGAATCAGGCGCTCGATGTTTTGAATATCACTGTCGAGGAAAATCCCGCCGATTAATGCTTCAACGGTATCCGCCAGAATGGATTCACGGCGAAAACCTCCACTTTTCAATTCACCCGGCCCAAGACGCAAACATTCACCCAACTCAAACTCGCGGGCCATTTCTGCCAGCGTGTTGCCCCGCACCAACGTCGCGCGCATGCGGCTCATATCACCTTCATCGACCCGAGGGAAACGATGGTAGAGCGCATTTGCGATGACGAAACTCAATATAGAGTCACCTAAAAACTCCAGGCGCTCATTGTGTTTGCTGCTGGCACTGCGGTGAGTTAATGCCTGTTGCAACAGCTCCTGATGATGAAAAGTGTAGCCCAGCTTCCGTTGAAGCCGATTAATTACGATGGGATTCATGCGTTACCAATAAATGAATGCGTCAAAAATGCAGCACACGAAACCGACCTGAGTAAAAGCCAACGCGGTTTCGTGTGCTGTGTCAATCTTACGAGAGACAACCTAAAACTTCGGGGGGATATTCTATACGCAACGACAGGGGATGTCGTTAGTTTGAATAGATTTAAATCTTAAATAATTCACGCTGCAGTTATTGCAACGGCAGCGTGAATAGAGGTAGGAAAATTACTGGATACCACCGATACGTGACAAGCGTACTCCAGTAGGCCACTCGCCTTCCTGTTTTTCAAAACTCATCCAGATTGCGGTTGCTTTACCGACCAGATTTGCTTCCGGTACAAAGCCCCAATAACGGCTGTCGGCGCTGTTATCGCGGTTGTCACCCATCATAAAATACTGCCCCGGCGGCACAATCCAGGTCGCCAACGGCAGACCAGACTGCTGGTAATACATCCCCACCTGATCCTGAGCAATCGGCACGGTCAGAATACGGTGCGTTACCTCACCCAGCGTCTCTTTGCGCTCGGTCAGACGAATGCCGTCAGCTTTGGTTTCACCTTTCGGCAACTGCCAGAAACCGCTGGTTGCTTCACCGCCGTTATGACGGGAAAAAGTCTGCACGAAATCGCTCGGCTCAACGTTGGAGTAAGTCACCGGCAGGGCATTGCCACAGGCCTGGCCTGAACTACAGCCCGGCAGGATGGTGACTTGCTTGCTAATCGGATCGTATGTGACTTTATCACCCGGCAAACCGACAGCACGTTTGATGTAGTCCAGACGCGGATCTTCTGGATATTTGAAAACCACGATATCACCCCGTTTCGGATGACCCGTTTCAATCAGCGTTTTCTGGTAGATAGGGTCTTTAATGCCATAAGCAAACTTCTCAACCAGAATAAAATCGCCGATCAACAATGTAGGCATCATCGAACCCGAAGGGATCTGGAAAGGTTCGTAAATAAACGAACGCACTACCAGGACAATCGCCAGGACCGGGAATACCGAAGCACCGGTTTCCAGCCAGCCCGGTTTAGGGCTGACTTTCTTCAGTGTTTTTTTGTCCAACTGGTCGCCGGTCGCTGCCTGAGCTGCGGCCTGACGTTCACGACGTTTTGGCGCGAAAATAAATTTATCCAGGCACCACAATAGACCCGTCACCAGGGTAGCGATGACCAGGATCAGGGCAAACATGTTCGCCATGCCAACTCCTTAGGGTTATTTGCCGTCTTTACCAACGTGCAGAATGGCGAGGAACGCTTCCTGCGGCAGCTCAACGTTACCGACCTGCTTCATGCGTTTCTTACCGTCTTTCTGCTTCTGCAGCAGCTTTTTCTTACGACTGACGTCGCCGCCATAGCATTTTGCCAGGACGTTTTTACGCAGCTGTTTCACCGTTGAACGGGCAATAATATGGTTGCCGATAGCGGCCTGGATAGCGATGTCGAATTGCTGACGCGGGATCAGCTCTTTCATCTTCTCTACCAGTTCGCGACCGCGGTATGGCGCATTATCATTGTGCGTAATCAGCGCCAGCGCATCGACTCGCTCGCTGTTGATCAACACATCCACGCGTACCATGTTGGAAGCCTGGAAACGTTTGAAGTTATAGTCCAGCGACGCATAACCACGGGAAGTAGATTTCAGACGGTCAAAGAAATCGAGCACCACTTCCGCCATCGGAATTTCATAGGTCAGCGCAACCTGATTACCGTGGTAGACCATATTGGTCTGAACACCGCGTTTTTCTATGCACAGGGTAATGACGTTGCCCAAAAACTCTTGCGGCAGCAGCATATGACACTCAGCGATCGGCTCACGAAGTTCCTGAATATTGTTCAGCGGCGGAAGTTTAGACGGGCTGTCGACGTAGATAACTTCTTTCGAAGTAGTCTCTACTTCATAGACTACCGTCGGCGCCGTGGTGATCAGATCCAGATCGTATTCACGCTCCAGACGTTCCTGAATGATCTCCATGTGCAGGAGACCCAGGAAGCCGCAGCGGAAACCAAAGCCTAGCGCAGTAGAGCTTTCCGGCTCATAGAACAAAGAGGCATCGTTGAGGCTCAGTTTGCCCAGCGCATCGCGGAAGTTCTCATAATCATCAGAACTTACCGGGAACAAGCCAGCATAAACCTGTGGTTTGACCTTTTTAAAACCTGGCAGAGCTTTATCTGCTGGGTTACGGGACAGAGTCAGCGTATCGCCAACCGGTGCGCCGAGGATGTCTTTAATCGCGCAAACCAACCAGCCGACTTCGCCGCATTTCAGCTCGGTGCGATCAACCTGTTTCGGCGTGAAAATACCGAGACGATCGGCGTTGTAGACCTGACCAGTGCTCATTACCTTGATTTTGTCGCCTTTGCGCATGGTGCCGTTTTTAATACGCACCAGCGAGACAACACCCAAGTAGTTATCAAACCAGGAGTCGATGATCAATGCCTGTAACGGCGCTTCCGGGTCGCCTTCCGGCGGCGGAATATCGCGTACCAGACGCTCCAGGACATCGGGCACGCCAACACCGGTTTTCGCCGAACAGCGCACTGCATCGGTAGCATCAATACCGACAATGTCTTCAATTTCTTCCGCTACGCGTTCAGGATCGGCCGCAGGCAGGTCGATTTTATTCAGGACCGGCACTACTTCCAGGTCCATTTCCATCGCAGTATAGCAGTTAGCCAGCGTCTGAGCTTCAACGCCCTGACCCGCATCAACCACCAGCAGTGCCCCTTCACACGCCGCCAGTGAACGAGAAACTTCATAGGAGAAGTCCACGTGCCCCGGGGTGTCAATAAAGTTCAGCTGATAGATTTCGCCATTGGTCGCTTTGTAATCCAGCGTGACGCTCTGTGCCTTGATGGTAATCCCGCGCTCGCGTTCAAGATCCATGGAATCCAGGACCTGGGCTTCCATTTCACGATCGGAAAGGCCACCGCAAATCTGGATAATTCGGTCAGACAGAGTCGACTTACCGTGGTCAATGTGAGCGATGATTGAAAAGTTACGTATATTCTTCATATTTAGAGTTAGTTATGCCTTACGCGTATCATGAGGCCGCTATTCTGTGCCTGACGTTTTTTTGATCCGAAAACGCCGCATTCTACACTACATCCACGAAACCAGGAAATGCTCTTACGGCTAGCATAGTCGGAGTAAATGACGAGATCTTGCGGGAGTTGTAAATAAAGATTAGGGCCAGTGAAATCACTGACCCAATGGTGCGGAAGGCGTCTCAATGCGAACTAAATCTGGCGGTAAACCGACGCTAATAATCACCGGTTGCCACGACTGACGAGCCGCTAAACCAGGAGAAAGACCACGAGCCACCAAAAACCCGCCAACGCCACCAAGTATTGCCCCGCACAGCGAAGCAAAATCATTCGCGAACAGAACCTGGAAGATAGACGCCATCAAGAACAATCCAACTAACGGCGCCATATAGACCAATATGGCTGAGCCAAGCAAACTGCTTTCGGCAATCCCCAATTCTACTTTTTGCCCGGCAGCCAGCGGCTGTTCACAAGGCACGCTAATTGTATGGCTGGTTTGCGGCCCGAGCTTATTCAACACTCGACTACCGCAACCAGCACGGGAAGCGCAACTACTACAGGATGCTTTAACATCGCAATGCACCTGCGCAATTCCGTTATTCCAGGAAACGACCGTTGCCCACTCTTTGATCATTGTACGGCCTTGAATTTAATGCTGTCAGAAATACGCTTCGCGGTTTGCGGGGGCAGTTCGCCAACAATGGTTATCTCTGCATTATCGCGCACGATGGTAGCCACGGTGCGACGCCCGGTACGCAACAACTGATCGCTGCTATTTGCTGCGGCGCGATTAATATTGATGGAGAAACTAAATAGCCCATCAGAGTAGAGGCGGGACTCTACCGGACCATCAAACGTTGGTAGACGACGCTGGCTACTGGAGACTTCCGCAACACCCTGCGGCAGCCAGGTAGGTGCCCAGTTGAAGCTAGCCTTATCGCCACCTTCTGGTACGGAAAGCTGCGGCGGCAGGCTCGCCTTTGCCAGAGTTTCCATACTGGCGCTAACATTGTCGCCAACGCTGAAAGAAACGACCCGGAACTGCTCAAGGGTTTCCCCATCGCGATCGAGTAAATCAACACGCAGCGGCAGCTTTGTTTCAGCATCTAACCAGGCGATGTAGCTATAACGCGTACCGTCACGGGCCACGACTCGCACCACGTCGCATAAACGATCGGCAATACGCGTACGCCCAACAGAGATGAAATCATAATACGACGCCAGCCGTTTGAAGTCGCTGTACACCAATGAAGGCAGCGAATCTACGATATAGTCACCATTCAACGTGAACGGATCGAGGCCTGGTTCAAAATAGCTAATTTCAGTGCCGCGTAGTACGACTTCCCTGCGAGGGCCGTCTAGTTGTAATAGCTGAGCGAGGGGGCGGTTATTCAGTTTCGCGTGTCGATAGCGCAGCGACTCAACGCCCTGCTTGTTGATGCTGACGAAAGACAGCTCGTAATTGAGGGACTGGCTAGCCAGGTTCATCTGCTGCAACAACGCCCCGGACGATGTATCAGCCGAGGCGTTGGCGGAGAAGAACAAGCTGCCTGCCATGAGCGACATGGCACACAAAAGTTGCTTCATTACTGCGATTGCGTTCCTAAAGTTTGATAGCCCGGCACCTGAACAGCGGCTTGCTGAGTCTGGGCCTGACCAAACTGAAGCTGTTCAGCATGCAGGCGACGCTGCAATTCATAATCCTGCAGCATAGCATTAATTCTGCGGCGCTGTTCCTGCACTTGCGCCTGCTGACCGCTGCCTGCTGAAGCATCCGCTGGCACGCCCAGGCTAACCGGGCTGGCTTTCCCCATCATCGGCATGGTGTTAAACACCGGCGCTTCAGGCTGCTGAGATGCATCAGACTGCCCATTATACTGCTGGACGCCGACGATAACAGCAAGGGATACGCACGCAGCAACCCCCATTTGGGTTAAGGAACTTGCCCATGGGCGCACTTTTTGCCAGAAAGGCATCTGGCGCCACTGATGCGGGGCAGGCTGAGATTCAGGAATTAGAGGAACCGTCTGACGAACGGGCTCATTTTCAATGGCGGCCATGACGCGAGCGGAGATATCAAAATGGAGCATCTCACTGGTATCGCCTCGCAGCGTATCGCGGATGAGATGGTAGCTCTCCCAGGTTTTTTGCATTTCAGATGAACGACCTAGCTCATTGAGCAGTTCGTTATCCAGCGTTTCACCATCCATTAAGGCCGAAAGTTTTTCTTTCTGCATGCCTGATACCCTTTTCCAGTATTCCGCTATCGTCAACGCCGGATTAGCGGTTGAACTTTATTATCAATAGCTTCTCGTGCCCGGAAGATACGCGAACGCACTGTACCCACCGGACAATCCATGATGGCGGCTATTTCTTCATAGCTCATGCCATCCAACTCCCGCAAGGTAATTGCCATGCGTAAATCTTCCGGGAGCGATTCGATGGTACGAAAAACTATTTGTCTCAGCTCTTCTGACAACATTAAGTTCTCAGGGTTCGAAATTTCTTTCAATGCCCCGCCACTTTCGAAATTTTCTGCCTCATTGGCATCAACATCGCTAGATGGCGGACGGCGCCCCTGAGCAACCAGATAATTCTTCGCCGTATTGACGGCGATACGATATAACCAGGTGTAAAAAGCACTATCCCCCCGGAAAGAATCCAGCGCACGCCATGCTTTTACGAACGACTCCTGAACAACGTCAGCGATATCGCCCGGTGGCACGTAGCGGGAGACCAGGCTTGCAACCTTATGCTGATAACGTACCACCAGCAGGTTAAATGCTTTCTGATCTCCTTTCTGGACCCGTTCAACAAGGACCTGATCCGTTAACTGCTCGCTCATCCGAGGTAATGTCTCCCCAAACCCAATTCCCATGCGTATTCAAAACACCACCCAATGACTGCATAAATGAGCAAGCTGAGGGTTGGAGTGTCTGAAAACAATAAAGTTCCGTTACGCCTTTTTTTTTCGTCTGGCACCGGCTGACGGGTCGTTATCTCTCATTATATGCCCCGGTAGCTAAACGATATGTAAGATAATAAGAAAAAGCGCAAAGCCCGCCAGAAGGGTAACGTAACCCGACTTTTATTTCACTATAAAATCTGAAGCTAACGAGTTGCTTCGCAAAACTTTTCTTACATTTACAGCCCACCCCATCAAAGCGTTATGTTTAGCCGCCACAACATTGAGTAAAAAAAATGTACGATTCAGCGCAGGCTGGTGCTATTGTGCTGCAATCCTGTTTAGTAAATTAAACAAAGATCATGAAAACAACTTCTGATTCCTCTTGTGATGTACTGATTGTTGGCAGCGGTGCTGCCGGATTGTCACTTGCTTTGCGGCTGGCGGAACACTGCACAGTCACGGTACTGAGCAAAGGCCCTATCAGTGAAGGGTCAACTTTCTATGCTCAAGGCGGGATCGCCGCCGTCTTCGATGAAACCGACAGCATTGAATCCCATGTAGAAGATACGTTGGTTGCCGGAGCCGGCCTTTGCGATCGCCATGCCGTTTCTTTTGTCGCCAGCAATGCCAAACCCTGCGTTCAGTGGCTTATTGATCAGGGCGTTCTGTTTGATACTCAGGTTCAGGCTAACGGAGCTGAAAGCTATCACTTGACCCGGGAAGGGGGTCATAGCCACCGCCGAATTCTCCACTCAGCCGACGCGACGGGTAAAGCCGTAGAGACAACGCTGGTCAGCAAAGCACTTTCTCATCCCAACATCCGCGTGCTGGAACGCAGCAACGCCGTTGACCTGATTATCTCAGATAAAATCGGCCTGCCGGGAACGCGTCGCGTTGTGGGGGCCTGGGTCTGGAATCGAAATAAAGAAACGGTTGAAACTTGTAGTGCGAAAGCGGTGGTACTGGCTACCGGAGGCGCGGCTAAGGTATACCAATATACGACAAATCCAGACGTCTCTTCCGGTGATGGGATCGCCATGGCCTGGCGCGCAGGTTGTCGGGTCGCCAACCTTGAATTCAATCAGTTTCACCCAACCGCCTTATACCATCCACAAGCGCGCAATTTCCTGCTGACAGAAGCCTTGCGCGGTGAAGGCGCACTGTTGAAGCGCCCGGACGGCACTCGATTTATGCCGGACTTTGACGAACGCGGTGAACTGGCCCCCCGCGATGTGGTCGCCCGAGCCATCGACCATGAAATGAAACGCCTTGGTGTCGACTGCATGTATCTCGACATCAGCCATAAACCCGCAGAATTTATTCGCCACCATTTCCCGATGATTTACGAGAAGTTACTGGGACTGGGAATCGATCTGACAAAAGAGCCGGTGCCTATTGTTCCGGCTGCTCACTATACCTGCGGCGGTGTGATGGTTGACGATAACGGGCGTACTGATGTCGACGGCCTGTACGCCATCGGCGAAGTCAGCTATACCGGATTACATGGCGCTAACCGCATGGCTTCAAACTCGCTGCTGGAGTGTCTTGTTTACGGTTGGTCCGCAGCCGAAGATATCGTTAAGCGCATGCCTTTCGCGCAAAGAGTCAATGAGCTTCCTTTATGGGACGAAAGCCAGGTCGAGATCCCCGATGAACTTGTCGTTATCCAACATAACTGGCATGAGCTGCGCTTATTAATGTGGGATTATGTCGGCATTGTGCGCACCACTCGCCGACTTGAGCGCGCCCTGCGACGCATTACTATGCTGCAGCAGGAACTGGACGAATATTACACCCGATTCCGCGTCTCCAATAATCTGCTGGAGCTGCGTAACCTGGTCCAGGTTGCCGAGTTGATTGTGCGCTGCGCTATGCTGCGTAAAGAGAGCCGCGGTCTGCACTATACGCTGGATTATCCGGAGCAGTTGCCGAATAGCGGACCGTCAGTGCTGTCGCCACTGGCTCACATAAAAAGATAGAAATCCTCGGTCAGAGCGGTAAATCCTTCGGAATACTGCTGCTCTGGCCCACGGATAACCAACCTGTCGCTAAAGCACTCACCCGCTGTCGGCGAAAAAGCCAACAGAACCCGATGCGGTGGACGCATTTCCGTTTCCGCCACGTCGGTACGTAAACGTAGATGCCAACCCATGTTCTGCGCCCGCTGAACAAATGTATTGCCGATATCAACCGGCAACACAACGCAAAAAAATCCCTCTTCCGTAATGGATTCAGCGGCACAGGTTAACAGCGTTGTGTGATCGAGCGTGATGGTATAGCGGGCCTGCTCACGCTGCGAGGTCGCGCAAGGGACACCTTCAGCAAAAAAAGGCGGATTGCTGACAATCAGTTCGTAGCGTCGGGTTTGCGGCGACTGCCATTGCTGAATATCAGCCTGGTGGATCTGGATACGTCCGGACCACGGAGATTCTTCAGCATTTTCCCGCGCCTGTTCTGCCGCATCCTTGTCCAGTTCTACAGCGTCAACAGTGACCGCCTCTGCGGTTCGCTGCGCTATCATTAGTGCAAGCAGGCCACAGCCAGTACCGATATCCAGTACGTGCTTAACCTGCGCTATCGGAGCCCATGCGCCAAGTAAAATGCCGTCAGTGCCCACCTTCATCGCACAGCGATCGTGGGCGATAAAAAATTGTTTAAACGTAAAACCATTGCGCGGCAGCGCAAACTTCGACTGAGACATCCTCGATAACCTTGCGGGCAAAAAACTCCTGGGCTTAAGGCTATGCACAATACCGGAGAACAGATAGCCTTACAAACAGATGAACATTGCGTCCGTAACGTCTATAATCGGCGGTCCACTCAGAGGTAGATCATGACTGTAACGACTTTTTCCGAACTTGAACTCGACGAAAACCTACTGGAAGCGCTCCAGGATAAAGGTTTCACACGCCCGACAGCCATTCAGGCCGCCGCTATTCCGCCTGCGCTTGATGGCCGTGACATTCTCGGTTCAGCCCCGACCGGCACCGGTAAAACAGCGGCGTATTTGCTGCCAGCGTTGCAGCACCTGCTCGATTTTCCACGCAAGAAGTCCGGTCCGCCGCGCATTCTCATCTTGACGCCGACTCGTGAGCTGGCGATGCAGGTTGCTGACCATGCGCGTGAACTGGCAAAACATACTCATCTGGATATCGCCACTATCACCGGCGGCGTAGCGTATATGAACCACGCGGAAGTGTTCAGCGAGAACCAGGACATCGTGGTTGCTACCACCGGACGCCTGCTGCAATACATAAAAGAAGAAAACTTCGACTGCCGCGCCGTTGAAACGCTAATCCTTGATGAAGCAGATCGCATGGTCGACATGGGTTTTGCTCAGGATATCGAACATATTGCCGGTGAAACCCGCTGGCGTAAGCAGACTATGTTGTTCTCCGCCACTCTCGAAGGCGACGCGATTAAGGACTTTGCTGAACGTCTGCTGGAAGAGCCGGTAGAAGTCTCTGCCACCCCTTCCACTCGCGAGCGTAAGAAAATTCATCAGTGGTACTACCGTGCTGATGATATCAAACACAAAACGGCACTTCTCGTTAACTTACTGAAGCAGCCTGATGCCACACGTTCTATCGTCTTTGTGCGTAAACGCGAGCGTGTTCATGAACTGGCAGGCTGGTTGCGTGAGGCGGGTATCAATACCTGCTGGCTCGAAGGAGAGATGGTTCAGGCAAAGCGTAATGAAGCTATTAAACGTATGACAGATGGTCGTATGAATGTGCTGATTGCGACTGATGTCGCTGCTCGTGGTATCGATATTCCGGATGTAAGCCACGTCATCAACTTCGATATGCCGCGCACCGCAGATACTTATCTACATCGCATCGGTCGAACGGGTCGCGCAGGGAAAAAAGGCGTCGCCATTTCTCTGGTTGAGGCTCATGACCATCTGCTGTTGGGCAAAATTGGCCGTTATATTGAAGAGCCGTTAAAAGCTCGAGTCATCGATGAGCTGCGCCCAACGACTCGCGCACCGAGCGAGAAGCAGACTGGTAAGCCATCTAAGAAAGTATTAGCGAAGCGTGCAGAGAAAAAAGAGAAAGAGAAAGAGAAGCCGCGCGTGAAGAAACGTCACCGTGATACCAAGAATATTGGTAAGCGTCGCAAGGCAAGCGGGAGCGATACGCCGCAGCAGCCAAACGAAAAATAAAAAAACGCCGGGATATCCCGGCGTTTTCACATCAAAACTTAATCTTACAGGCTTTCGGTAAAAGTACGGGCGATAACATCGCGCTGCTGTTCCGGAGTCAGAGAGTTAAAACGTACCGCGTAACCAGATACACGAATAGTCAGCTGCGGATATTTTTCCGGATGTTCAACCGCATCCATCAACGTTTCGCGACGCAGTACGTTTACGTTCAGGTGCTGACCACCTTCAACGCGAACTTCCGGTTTCACGTCTACCGGAATTTCACGGTATTCGATCTCGCCCAGTTTGCTTACCGCAACCACGTCATCTTCAGCATAACCGGCTTTAGCGCACAGGCAGCGTGCTTCGCCTTTTTCACTATCCAGCAGCCAGAAAGAGTTCAGCAGGTCGTCGTTTGCAGCTTTAGTAATTTGGATACCAGTAATCATTTGATGCCTCCCAGGCAGTGTTTATTCGATTATTGGCCTTCGCGGCCAATTGGTAAAACCATTGTTGTATGAGTGTATATATAACAGCCGAGAACTCGGCATTCATTGATTTAAATCAACAAAAACCACTCAACAAAAGTGGGTATGGATGGATATTATTGTTTTACATCAAGTTACGCCATATCCAACACTAAATAAATTTGTAAAATTTCAATTTTTTTTGCATGCAGAACGTCAATCGCGTGGCGCAAATTTTGTGTTGTAGAAAGATGCAGTTAAGCTATGGCGATGACACTTTGCAGGAGAGCAAAATGACCACCCCATTAACATGGCACGATGTACTGGCAGAAGAGAAGCAGCAACCTTATTTTGTTAACACCCTGAAAACCGTTGCTGAAGAACGCCAATCTGGCATCACCATCTACCCACCGCAAAAAGATGTCTTTAATGCGTTTCGTTACACCGAATTAAGCGATGTCAAAGTGGTGATCCTGGGCCAGGATCCCTACCACGGACCCGGGCAGGCTCACGGCCTTGCCTTTTCTGTTCTACCAGGAATTGCGACACCACCATCACTGCTTAATATGTACAAGGAACTGGAAGGGACGATACCTGGATTTCAGCGCCCGACTCACGGTTATCTCGAAAGCTGGGCACGTCAGGGCGTGCTGCTGCTCAATACCGTATTAACGGTACGGATGGGGCAAGCGCACTCACACGCCAGCCTCGGATGGGAAACCTTCACCGATAAAGTGATTTCATTGATCAACCAACATCGGGAGGGTGTGGTGTTCCTGCTGTGGGGGTCACATGCGCAAAAGAAAGGGGCTATTATCGATCGTCAGCGCCATTGCGTACTGAAAGCGCCGCATCCGTCACCGCTTTCTGCCCATCGCGGGTTCTTTGGCAGCAACCATTTTGTCCAGGCCAATCAGTGGCTGGCTGAACGCGGCGAAGCACCGATTGACTGGGTTCCGGTGTTACCAACTGAAAACGAGTAAATGGCCGTCCGTATGAATCTACGGACCAATCATCGCTCAGATTCAGGACAAAAAAATACCAGCATTCGCATTACAGCTGTGCTGGCATTTTTTACTTTGAATTAAGGTATCAAGCCTTATTCTGACGCCACCACTCTGCCAGCAATACGCCGGTAGCAACAGAAACGTTCAGGCTCTCCACATTACCAGTCCCTTCGATAGCCACATTCAGATCGGCACTGGAGATCGCCGCATCGGACAGACCATCACTCTCTTGCCCTAACACCAGCACCATCTTCTTCGGCAGCTCGGCTTTAAACAGCGGAGTACCATTATGGCTGGAAGTAGAAACAATCGCGTAACCCGCGCTGCGGAATCTCTCGAGCGTATCAATGAAGCTATCGCCAGTGATCGGTTCAACGTGCTCTGCGCCACCTTCTGCTGTACGGATTGCGGCACCGGACTCCAGTACTCCAGCATCCTGCACAACAACGCCTTTAACGCCGAAATGCGCGCAGCTACGCATGATCGCACCGAGGTTATGGGGATTACCCACATCTTCCAGCGCCAGAACGCAATCTTCAGCATCAGCTTTAGCAACCCACTGTTCAACCGATGTGCCATGGCGCTTTTTAATCAGGAAGCAAACGCCGCCATGATGTTCAGTACCTGAAGCTTTAGCCAGTTCAGCTTCATCAACAACGTGATAGGCTTTGCGATTTGCCGCCATCCAGCGCAGAGCTTCTTTAAAGCGAGGCGTTACGCTCTGGATAAACCAGGCACGCACGATGGCATCTGGACGGCTCTGGAATAAGGCCTGGCAGGCATTTTCACCATAAACGCGGGTCTCTTCCGCACGCTGACGACGCAGCACTTCCGGATCGATAAAGCTTTTACCGCTGATCCCACCGTGATCGGCTTTTACCGGATTTTCTTCTCCAGGCGCACGAGACACAGTACGCCACGGAGACGAGCCTTCACCACCGAAATCATCACGCTTGCGATCGTCACGTTTACGGTCACCACCGCGGCTACTTCTTTCATCGCGCGCAGGGCGGTTGCGGCCGTCAACGCGTGATTTTCCTGGACGACCTCCCCCTTTCCCGGTACGCGGGTTTTGGGTGCGTTTCTCAGAATCATCATCACTGCGGACATACATCACTTTGACCTTGCCGCTTTTATTTTTCAGTTCGTCGCTCATCAATTTTCTCCACCTGCGCTGCGCGAAGCGCGCAGATTACCCGATGTGTCATCACTTAGCCATTATTTCATTTAAAAGCCTGGGTCTATCGTATTCATCGAACAAAACACATTGTCCTTTAATAGCTACCCATCGATAATATGTAACATTACAGATACAAATCGGCCACGTGCCACGCTGCAACCCATAACCAGAGGTTAGTTATGAATACCGTTTGTGCCAGTTGTCAGGCTCTGAACCGCATCCCAGACGATCGTAGCGCTGATGGCGCAAAATGTGGGCGCTGCGGTCACGATCTTTTTGACGGCGACGTAATCAACGCGACCGGGGCAACGCTGGATAAACTACTGAAGGACGATCTCCCCGTCGTTGTCGATTTCTGGGCGCCATGGTGCGGCCCCTGCCGTAACTTCGCGCCGATCTTTGAAGATGTAGCTGAAGAACGTAGTGGCGAAATGCGTTTCGTGAAAGTGAATACCGAAATGGAACGAGAACTCAGCGCTCGCTTTCGCATTCGTAGCATCCCGACCATTATGATGTTTAAAAATGGCGAAGTCATCGACATGCTGAGCGGTGCCGTCCCTAAAGCGCCTTTCGATAGCTGGCTAAACGAAGCCGGCCAGCAGTAAACCTGACGGGGCACTGCTTGTGCCCCGTTTTTACCTCTGCGACAATGGCGTTTTTTCTTAGCGATCTCCATGACTGATAACGCCGTCCTTCGTCTTCGCGCTGAACGCCTCGCTCGCGCCACCCGTCCTTTCCTTGCTCGCGGCAACCGTATTCACCGCTGCCAGCGTTGCTTGCTGCCGTTGAAACAGTGCCTTTGCGAGACCCTCAACCCGGTTGCCGCTTCCAGTCGTTTTTGTCTGGTAATGTTCGATACCGAGCCGATGAAGCCCAGCAATACCGGGCGCCTTATTGCCGATACTCTTCCGAATACCGAAGCGTTCCAGTGGTCACGCACCGAGCCGCCACAGGCGTTGCTTGATTTAGTCACCAATCCCCATTACCAACCAATGGTGGTTTTTCCTGCTTCTTATGCCGGCACCGAACGCCAGGTGCTTGATGCACCACCTGGGGGCAAACCACCGCTATTTATTATGCTCGATGGTACCTGGCCCGAAGCACGAAAAATGTTCCGTAAAAGCCCCTGGCTGGATGCACTGCCGATTATTTCCGTTGACCTGTCCCGTATCTCTGCTTACCACCTGCGGGAAGCCCATGCGCAAGGGCAATACTGCACTGCCGAAGTGGCGATTGCATTGCTGGATCTCGCGGGAGATAAACCCGCAGCCACAGCGCTTGGCGAGCACTTTAGCTTGTTCAGGGCCCGCTATCTGGCAGGAAAAACGCAGCATAAGGGCAGCATCACAGCATACCTGACAGAAAACGTTTAAAATCATTCGGTCACTGGAGATTTAAGGAGACCGGTATGAGCCAACGAGGTCTGGAAGCATTGCTGCGGCCAAAGTCGATAGCCGTAATTGGCGCATCAATGAAACCACAGCGTGCCGGTTATCTGATGATGCGCAACCTGCTGGCTGGCGGGTTTAATGGCCCTGTGCTTCCTGTGACGCCAACCTGGAAAGCGGTTCAGGGCGTGCTGGCCTGGCCGACTATCGACAGCCTGCCATTTACACCCGATCTTGCTGTGCTGTGCACTAATGCCCGGAGAAACCTTGAGTTGCTGGAAGCCTTGGGGCAAAAAGGGTGTAAAACCTGCATCATTCTGTCTTCAATACCCGACCAATATCCTGCGCTGCTTAAGTGTGCCGCCCGCTATCAAATGCGGCTGCTCGGGCCAAACAGTCTCGGCCTGCTTGCGCCATGGCAGGGGCTTAATGCCAGCTTTTCTCCGGTTCCGATTCATCGCGGTAAACTGGCGTTTATTTCCCAGTCAGCAGCGGTCTCTAACACTATCCTCGACTGGGCGCAGCAGAGAGAGATGGGGTTTTCTTACTTTATAGCACTGGGTGACAGCCTGGATATCGACGTCGATGATTTACTCGACTTCCTTGCTCGCGATAGCAAGACTAGCGCCATTCTGCTCTATCTTGAGCATATTAGTGATGCCCGCCGTTTTGTTTCAGCGGCGCGTAGCGCCTCGCGTAATAAACCTATCCTGGTGATTAAAAGCGGGCGTAGTCCGGCGGCGCAGAAACTGCTGCACGTCAATTCAGGAATGGATCCTGCGTGGGATGCTGCCATTCAGCGTGCGGGCTTATTGCGGGTACAGGACACGCATGAGCTGTTCTCCGCTGTCGAAACCCTCAGCCATATGCGCCCACTGCGCGGCGAGAAACTGATGATTATCAGCAACGGAGCGGCTCCGGCTGCACTGGCGTTGGATGAACTCTGGCTGCGAAATGGTAAACTTGCTGCTCTCAGCGAAGAGACCAGCGACAAACTGCGCCAAGCACTACCTGCTGGCATCGATATCGCCAACCCCTTAGATCTCCGCGATGATGCCAGTAGCGAGCATTACCTTAATGCGCTGAACGCCCTGCTTGATAGCCATGACTATGATGCACTGCTGGTGATCCATGCCCCAAGTGCCGCCGCACCGGGAACGGAAAGCGCACTGGCGCTAATTGATGCCCTGAAACGCCACCCACGCGGTAAATACGTTACCGTTCTCACCAACTGGTGTGGCGAATTCTCTTCTCAGGAAGCACGGCGTTTGTTTAGCGATGCGGGCCTACCGACTTATCGGACTCCCGAGGGCACTATTACTGCCTTTATGCACATGGTGGAATACCGACGTAACCAAAAACAGCTCCGGGAAACGCCGGTTCTGTCAGACTCGTTAACCGCCAACACTGCTGAAGCCCGAGACTTGCTGCAACGCGCAATCAATGAAGGCGCAACGTCGCTGGATACCCATGAAGTAAGCCCCGTTCTGCGCGCTTATGGCATCCATACTCTGCCGACATGGATTGCTGCAGATAGTGCCGAAGCAGTACATATCGCCGAGCAGATTGGTTATCCGGTGGCGCTGAAGCTACGCTCGCCGGATATCCCCCATAAGTCAGAAGTTCAGGGGGTTATGCTTTATCTACGTACTGCCATCGAAGTACAGCAGGCGGCGGATGCTATTATCGATCGCGTGAAAATGACCTGGCCGCAGGCGCGTATTCACGGACTGCTGGTACAAAGTATGGCCAACCGCGCCGGGGCACAGGAGCTTCGAGTGGTAGTGGAGCACGATCCGGTCTTCGGGCCACTGATCATGCTGGGTGAAGGCGGCGTCGAGTGGCGTGCAGAAGATCAGGCTGCCGTCGCGCTACCGCCGCTGAATATGAACCTGGCGCGCTATCTGGTCATTCAGGCAATCAAAAGTAAAAAAATGCGCGGTCGCAGCGCGCTACGACCATTAGACATTCCTGGCCTGAGTCAATTGCTGGTACAGGTATCTAATTTAATTGTCGACTGCCCGGAGATTCAGCGCCTGGACATCCATCCTTTACTCGCTTCCGGTCACGAGTTTACTGCGCTTGATGTCACGTTAAGTCTTGCCCCTTTTACCGGGGATAGCGAAAGCCGCCTGGCCGTGCGTCCCTATCCGCAACAGCAGGAAGAGTGGGTGGTAATGAAAAATGGCGAACGTTGCCTGTTTCGCCCTATTCTTCCAGAAGATGAGCCGCAGTTGCTGGCCTTTATCGGGCAGGTAACGAAGGAAGATCTTTACTATCGTTACTTCAGCGAAATCAATGAATTTACGCATGACGATTTAGCCAATATGACGCAGATCGACTACGATCGAGAAATGGCTTTTGTTGCCGTGCGTGCAACGGCAGAGGGAAATGAGATCCTCGGGGTAACTCGCGCGATCTCCGACCCGGATAATATTGATGCCGAGTTTGCCGTGCTGGTACGCTCCGACCTGAAAGGTCTGGGCTTAGGCCGTAGGCTACTAGAAAAATTAATTGCTTATACGCAAAACCACGGTCTACAACGACTTAACGGCATCACAATGCCTAACAATAAAGGCATGATCGGCCTTGCCAGAAAGCTGGGATTTACGGTTGATATCCAGTTGGAAGATGGAATTGTCAGTTTGTCTCTACAACTTGCACCAGCGCAATCATAAACGGGTGAGCGCAATTGTTGACTACTTTAACGGGTAGTAATGGTATTATTGCCCGCTTACGTCGTCTGCATGGTACAGAAGACCCTTCAATAAACAGAGAAGAAACGCACTGTGATGTTGTCAAAATTTAAACGAAATAAACATCAACAACACCTTGCCCAACTCCCTAAGCTTTCTCAGTCAGTTGATGATATCGAGTTTTTTTACGCTCCCGCAGATTTTCGGCAAGCGTTACTGGCAAAGATAGCTCAAGCCACCCAGCGTATTTGTATTATTGCGCTCTATCTGGAACAGGATGATGGCGGCAAAGGAATTTTGCAGGCACTGTATGACGCTAAACGTCAGCGTCCAGAATTAGATGTTCGGGTACTGGTCGACTGGCATCGAGCCCAGCGTGGTCGTATAGGTGCCGCGGCCTCAAACACCAATGCCGATTGGTATTGCCGTATGGCGCAGGAAAATCCTGGCGTCGATATTCCAGTTTATGGCGTTCCGGTAAATACCCGGGAGGCACTCGGCGTTCTCCATTTCAAAGGTTTTATCGTTGATGATTGCGTTCTCTACAGCGGCGCGAGTCTGAATGATGTTTACCTGCATCAACACGATAAGTATCGCTATGACCGCTACCAGTGCATTCGCAACGGTAAAATGGCCGATGTTATGTTCGATTGGGTTGAGAATAACCTGGTGCAAGGTCGTGGGGTTAATCGCCTGGACAAAGCCGATCGACCGAAAAGTCCGGAAATCAAAAATGATATCCGTCAGTATCGTCAGGAACTTCGCGATAGCAGCTACCATTTTCTCGGCGACGCAGATGAAGATCAGTTATCAGTAACACCACTGGTTGGCTTAGGCAAATCAAGCCTGCTGAATAAAACGATCTTCCATCTGATGCCCTGTGCAGAGCACAAGTTGACCATCTGCACTCCTTATTTCAACCTACCCGCTCTACTAGTGCGTAATATCATTCAGCTACTACGTAGCGGAAAGAAAGTTGAAATTATTGTCGGCGATAAAACGGCCAACGATTTCTATATCCCAGAAGATCAGCCGTTTAAAATCATCGGTGCACTTCCCTATCTCTATGAAATTAATCTGCGTCGCTTCCTGAGTCGACTGCAGTATTATGTCAACACTGACCAACTGATTGTCCGTTTATGGAAAGATGACGATAACAGCTACCACCTGAAAGGCATGTGGGTTGATGACGAATGGATGTTGCTGACGGGAAATAACCTGAACCCTCGCGCATGGCGACTTGATCTGGAAAATGCCATTCTTATCCACGATCCGAAACATCAACTTGGCGCAGTGCGTGAAAAAGAGCTTAATCTCATTCGCAAACATACGACAATCGTCCAACACTACCGTGATTTGCAAAGCATTGCTGATTACCCGGTAAAAGTTCGCAAGCTGATTAGGCGTCTGAGACGTATCCGAATCGACCGTCTTATTAGCCGTATCCTCTGAATTTCCGCCCCACTATATGTGGGGTTTTTTGTGGATTTTATATGCGCATTATCGTGATTATCGCTCTGCTATTATTGCTAACCGGTTGTAGTCATATGGCTAATGACTCCTGGAAAGGCCAGGATAAAGCACAGCATTTCCTCGCCTCAGCAATGCTCTCTGCTGCAGGTAATGAATATGCCCAGCACCAGGGCTATAGCCGCGATCGTAGCGCCGCTATCGGTTTTATGTTTTCCGTGAGTTTAGGTGCATCTAAAGAGTTGTGGGACAGCCGCCCCGCAGGAAGCGGCTGGAGTTGGAAAGATTTCGCCTGGGATGTAGCGGGTGCCACTACAGGCTATGCCGTATGGCAGCTGGCCCATCAATAATTCTACAAACGCAGACCTTTACCTTTGCGGTGCAAAGTCAAGGAGACCAGGAAAGCTATTGCCCCCATTACTGTCACATACCAGTAAAAGGCGTGCTCGATTCCGGCCGATTTTAACGACAGCGCGACATACTCCGCTGAGCCGCCAAAGAGCGCGTTGGCAACCGCATAAGATAATCCAACCCCTAAGGCACGTACCTGAGCCGGAAACATTTCGGCCTTCAGGATCCCGCTAATTGAAGTATAGAAACTCACTATCAGCAACGCACATATAACCAAAGCAAATGCTGCATACGGTGAACTCACACTCTGCAATGCATTCAGGATAGGAACGGTAAAGACGGTAACCAATACGCCGAAGCAGAGCATTGAGGTTCGGCGGCCAATCTTATCCGAAAGAGCACCAAAAAGCGGTTGAACCAACATATAAACGAACAAGGCTGCGGTCATGATCATGCTGGCAGTACCCGCTGTCATACCAGCAGTGTTGACCAGGTATTTTTGCATATAGGTTGTAAAGGTATAAAAGCTTAACGAACCAGCGGCAGTAAAACCGAGTACCATAATAAATGCCTTACGGTTACGCCATAGCCCTTTAAACGAACCCGCCTCTTTTAGCGCACGAGTTTCCTGTTTAGAGGTTTCATCTAATTGACGACGCAGCCACAGAGCAACGATGGCTAATACGGCGCCAAGGGCAAAGGGGATGCGCCATCCCCAGGCATGAAGATCTTCATCACTAAGGATCTGCTGTAATGCGACAACAACAAGCACCGCCAGAAGTTGGCCACCAATCAACGTGACATACTGAAATGAGGCGTAAAAACCTTTCTTACCTTCCACCGCAACTTCACTCATGTAGGTTGCGCTGGTGCCGTATTCTCCGCCGACGGAAAGGCCCTGGAACAGGCGTGCCAGCAGCAGCAATGCCGGAGCCCAGGTCCCGATAGTGGTATATCCCGGTAGACAAGCAATCACCAGCGATCCGAAGCACATCATGCATACCGAAATCAGCATAGAAGCTTTACGTCCGCGACGATCGGCAATGCGTCCGAATAACCACCCTCCGATAGGACGCATCAGAAAACCGGCAGCAAACACCCCCGCCGTTTGTAACAATTGCGTGGTGGTATTTCCCGAAGGAAAGAAGATGTGTGCGAAATAGAGTGAGCAAAACGAATAAACGTAAAAATCAAACCACTCAACCAGATTCCCTGATGATGCCCCCACAATTGCCCATATACGACGCCGGGTATCAGCATGATCAAGCGATCCGCGTTCGTGAATGCTACTTTCTGTCATTATAATTTTGCTCCAGCAAGAACTGCAATCTGCCGCGTCGGGTGAACCAACTCATTCAGATAAATCAATTAGTGAATCAAATGTTATATAATTGTTATAATTTTATATGTGACGATAATCACATTTTATTTCGTTATATGAGTGTTCAAGATTAATGCGAATGCCCGGCCAAGGATAAAGTGAAATATGAGGGCAAGAGAGTTTGTGCAGGCTTTTATGTTGTAGAAAAGGGAGAATATTCTTGGGATTGAAGAGGATTTGTTTAGTGTTTAAAAACGCAAAAAGCCCATCCTGACGGATGGGCTCTTCACTTAATTAATGCCTG
>NZ_JAPUEW010000069.1:0-8440 GCF_027492335.1 Klebsiella sp.
TGTCTGCGGACTGGTAGCCCGGACAAGGCGCGTCGAGCGCCGCCTCCGGGAAATGTGCCGGGACTGAGGCATTGGCGCTGCTTCGTCCCGGTGGCGCTGCGCTGACCGGGCTACGGGTTTCCAGCCGTCAGCGGACTGGTAGCCCGGACAAGGCGCGTTGAGCGCCGCCTCCGGGAAATGCGCCGGGGCTGAGGCATTGGCGCTGCTTCGTCCCGGTGGCGCTGCGCTGACCGGGCTACGGGTTTCCAGTTGTCTGCGGACTGGTAGCCCGGACAAGGCGCGTTGAGCGCCGCCTCCGGGAAATGCGCCGTGGCTCGCCGAATTTCCTTTTGCTTCGCGGTTTTTTACAGCAGTCTGCACCATACTTACCTTTTTGTTGGCGAAAGGAGCAGGCAATGAAACTGATCGGCAGCTATACCAGTCCCTTTGTGCGCAAAATTTCCGTCATTCTGCTGGAAAAAGATATTCCCTTCGAGTTCGTCAACGAATTCCCTTACAACGACGTCAACGGCGTAGCGCAGTATAACCCGCTGGGGAAAGTGCCCGCGCTGGTCACCGACAATGGTGAATGCTGGTACGATTCGCAGATTATCGCGCAATACCTGGAGCAACTCGGCGTCGCGCCGAATATGCTGCCAGCGGAGCCACAAGCCGCGCTGAAAATGCGTCAGCTTGAGGCGCTGGCTGATGGCGTTATGGAAGCCGCACTGGCTCTGGTGCGAGAGAAAACGCGCCCGGCAGCACAGCAGTCGGAAAGCGAACTGTTACGCCAACGGGAAAAGGTCGCGCGCGGTCTGGATGCGCTGGAAGGCTATGCGAGTGACGGGACTTTACGCCCGGATGAAGTCAACCTAGCGACCATTTCGGCGGCCTGCGCTATCGCTTACCTTAACTTTCGCCGCGTCGCGCCGGGCTGGTGCGCCACCCGCCCTAAGCTGGTCAGACTGGTGGATTCGCTCTTTCAGCGCGCCAGCTTTGCGCGCACCGAACCGCCGAGGAGTTGACCCAGGCAGGTAACAGTTTCTGCCCGGAAGCGGTACAATCACCGCTTATTTGTTGACTCCCTCTCCCGTCGGGAGGGGGGAAAATAACTTACCGCCAGGCCCATTCATGACTACCGAGATTCGTGCGCTTTACACCCGGCTTCCGGCCATCGATCGCCTACTTCGCGAACCCGCATTTTCCACGCTGCTGACGCAATATGGCCACTCCCAGACGGTGACGCTGCTGCGCCAGATGCTGGAAGAAGCAAGAGAGCACATCCGCCAGAGCCAGGCGCTACCCGACTGGAGCGATGACTGGTTGCAGGAAACCACGCGGCGATTAACGCAGACGCAGCAGAGCGCGCTGCGCCCGGTTTTTAATCTGACCGGCACCGTGCTGCACACCAATCTGGGCCGCGCCATTCAGGCGGAGGCGGCGGTTGAGGCGGTTGCTCAGGCGATGCGCGCCCCGGTCACGCTGGAATACGATCTTGACGATGCCGGACGCGGCCACCGCGACCGCGCGCTGGCCGATCTGCTGTGCCGGATAACCGGCGCGGAAGATGCCTGTATCGTCAACAACAACGCGGCGGCGGTGCTGCTGATGCTGGCAGCCACCGCCAGCGGCAATGAGGTGGTAGTTTCGCGCGGAGAGTTGGTGGAGATCGGCGGTGCGTTTCGCATTCCCGACGTCATGCGCCAGGCGGGCTGTATCCTGCATGAAGTCGGCACCACTAACCGCACCCACATCAAAGATTATCGTCAGGCCGTTAATGAGAATACCGGCCTGTTAATGAAGGTGCACACCAGCAACTACAGCATCGAGGGCTTTACTAAAGCGGTCGATGAAGCGGAGCTGGCGGAGATAGGCCGCGAGCTGAATATCCCGGTGGTCGCCGATCTTGGCAGCGGATCGCTGGTCGATTTAAGTCACTACGGCCTGCCGAAAGAGCCGATGCCACAAGAGCTGATCGCCGCAGGCGTCAGCCTGGTGAGCTTCTCCGGCGATAAACTGCTGGGTGGCCCGCAGGCGGGGATTATCGTCGGTAAAAAGGCGCTGATTGCGCAATTGCAAAGCCATCCGCTGAAACGTGCCCTGCGGGCGGATAAAATGACCCTCGCAGCGCTGGAAGCCACGCTGCGCCTCTATCTGCACCCGGAAAAACTAGCTGCCGAGCTGCCGACGCTGCGTCTGCTGACCCGCAAGGTGGATGAGATCCACCAGCAGGGTGAGCGTTTGCAGGCAAGTCTGGTGGCACATTATGCTGATTTTGACTTACGGGTTGAGCCATGTCTGTCGCAGATCGGCAGCGGTTCGCTGCCGGTGGATCGTTTACCCAGCGCGGCGCTGACCTTTACCCCGCGCGATGGTCGCGGCAGCCAACTGGAGGCTCTGGCGGCCCGCTGGCGTCTGTTACCTGTGCCGGTGATCGGCAGGGTTTATGATGGCCGCATGTGGCTTGACCTGCGCTGTCTTGAGGATGAAACCCGGTTTATGGAGATGTTATTGAGATGATTATTGCCACCGCCGGACACGTTGACCACGGCAAAACCACGCTGCTACAGGCGATTACCGGCATCAACGCCGACCGCCTGCCGGAAGAGAAAGCGCGCGGGATGACTATCGATCTGGGCTACGCCTATTGGCCGCAACCTGACGGTCGGGTGCTGGGATTTATCGACGTTCCCGGCCACGAAAAGTTTTTGTCCAACATGTTGGCCGGCGTTGGTGGTATCGATCACGCGCTGCTGGTGGTGGCCTGCGATGATGGCGTGATGGCGCAGACGCGCGAACATCTGGCGATCCTTCAGCTCACCGGAAAGCCGACGCTAACCGTTGCGCTAACCAAAGCGGATCGCGTTGAGGCGGCGCGGGTAGAGGAAGTACGGGCGGAAATCGATGCAGTGCTGGCGGAATTTGGCTTTACCGATGCCACCTTGTTTGCCACAGCGGCCACGCAAAACCGGGGCATTGCCGAGCTGCGTGAGCATTTACTTCAGCTCAGTGCGCGGGCGCATCCGCAGCATCAGCGTTTTCGTCTGGCTCTTGACCGCGCGTTTACCGTCAAAGGCGCGGGGCTGGTGGTCACCGGAACCGCGCTATCCGGCGAGGTCAACGTTGGCGATACGCTGTGGTTGACTGGAGTGGATAAACCAATGCGTGTGCGCGGCCTGCACGCGCAGAATCAGTCGGTCGGACAAGCATGGGCTGGTCAACGCATCGCTCTGAATATCGCTGGCGATGCGCAAAAAGAGGAACTGAATCGCGGCGACTGGCTGCTCTCTGCGCAGCCGCCGGAAGCCTCTGAACGAGTGATTGTCGAACTTCAGTGCCATGCGCCGCTGAGCCAGTGGCAGCCGCTGCATATCCATCATGCCGCCAGCCATATTACCGGCCGCGTGTCGCTGCTCGAGGGCGCGCTGGCGGAGCTGGTGCTGGATACGCCGCTGCGGCTGGCGGATAACGACCGTCTGGTGCTGCGCGATATTTCCGCTCGCCTGACGCTAGCCGGTGCGCGGGTGGTGGCGCTGAATCCACCGCGCCGGGGTAAGCGTAAGCCGGAATATTTACAGTGGCTGCATGCGTTAGCGGCCGCGCAGGACGATGACGTTCAGGCGCTGGATATTCATCTTCAGCGCGATGCGGTTCGCCTTGATGATTTCGCCTGGGCGCGTCAGCTCAGCGACGAAGGCCTGAACGCGCTGATTAGCCGTCCTGACTATCTCCAGGCAGGAAACAGTCTGCTTAGCGCCCCGCTGGCCGCGCGCTGGCAGCGAAAACTGCTCGATGCTCTGGCGCGTTATCACGATCAGCATCGCGATGAGCCGGGTCCGGGCCGCGAACGTCTGCGGCGTATTGCGCTGCCGATGGAGGATGAAGCGCTGGTGCTGCTGCTGATTGAGCAGATGCGCGAAAGCGGTATCGTTCACAGCCATCACGGCTGGCTGCATCTGCCGGAGCATAAAGCGGGTTTTACCGACGAGCAGCAGGCCATCTGGCAGCGGGTCGCCGGGCTGTTTGGCGATGAGCCATGGTGGGTGCGCGATCTGGCGCGGGAAGCCAACGTCGAGGAGTCACTGATGCGCGCGGTATTACGCCAGGCGGCGCAGCAGGGGATGATTACCGCGATCGTTAAAGATCGCTACTATCGTAACGATCGGATTGTCGAATTCGCCAAAATGATCCGCGAGCTGGATCTGGAAAGGGGCTCCACCTGCGCGGCGGATTTTCGCGATACGCTGAACGTCGGGCGCAAGCTGGCGATTCAGATTCTGGAGTATTTCGACCGCATCGGTTTTACCCGCCGTCGCGGCAACGATCATATTCTGCGCGATAAAGCTTTGTTTCTTTAAGCATTATCAGGTAAATCCCGGAGGCGGCGCGTTGCGCCTGTCCGGGCTACAAGACTGTTACCCATGTTTCCGGTTCATACCGCAGTGCCACCGGGAAATAGCGTTAACGCTGGCTCATCCGGCGAGCGATGCGCTCAAGCTTAATCATCAGCAGTAGTGTCACCCCCACCAGCACAATAGTCAGCGCCGAGCCGTCGGCGATATTGCCGCGGTCTGTCAGGCTGAAAATGGTGACCGGTAGCGTCGTCCATCCCGGCGGGTAGATCATGACCGTCGCGCCCAGCTCCCCCATCGACAGCGACAGGCTCAGCGCCAGCGCGGAGATCATCCATGGCGTCATCAGCGGCAGTGTGACATAGCGCAGGCGATACCACGGCGATGCGCCAAGACTGGAGGCGACGTTTTCGATATCGGCGGAAATTCGTGCCAGCCCGGTGGAAACGTTGCTGAAGGTAAAGGCGGAAATCAGCACGAAGTGCGCCGCCAGCACAATCCAGAAGGTGCCGTTCATCTGTAGCGGCCCCTGGCTGAAGGCCACCAGAATACCTAAACCCACGGACACCGATGGAATGGCGCTCGGCAAATAGAACATCAGCCCGAGGTATTTTTGCAGCTTCACACTGTACTGGCGCAGGGCCAGCGCCGCCCACATGCCGCACAGCAGAGCGAACAGGCTGGCGTAGAAACCGACCATCAGGCTGGAAAAGAGCGAATCCCACGCCGCGCCGCGAAACGCGTTAACGAAGTGCCCGAGGGTAAAGCCGGACGGCAGCAGGCCGTTCCACTGCTGACTCAGGCTGGACATTAAAATCACCGCCAGCGGCAGAAAAAAGAACCCGGCAAACAGCGTTACCGCCAACGCGCCCGCCGCAGTGCGGCCTTTACGCGACCAAATCAACATCGTTAGCTCCTTGCGCCGGTACGCGCGGCGGCCAGTCGGTAGAGCATAAACAGCCCCAGCGACAGCAGAATATTTATTAGCGCAATCATGCAGGCCACGCCGTAATCCGATTCGAGAATGGCTTTGCTGTAGACCATCATCGGCAGGGTATTGACCCCTTTAGCGCCGATAAACAGCACAATGCCGAACTCGTTGGTGGTCAGCAGCAGGCACAGGCTGCCGCCTGCCATCAGCGCCGGAAGCGCCGCCGGGAATATCACCTGGCCGATAACCCGCAGCGGATGGGCGCCAAGAATGCTCGCCGCTTCGAGCTGGCTTTTATCAATTTGCCGCAGTCCGGCCATCAGCGGGCGCATCACCAGCGGAGTGAAAACGGTGATTTCCGCCAGAATCACCCCCTGAATCGAATAGAGAAAATCGACCGGCGGCAGTTCGAAAGCAAACAGCGACATCAGCGTGCCGTTCAGCAAGCCCGTCGAACCGTAGATAAAGGTGAATGCGAGAGTGATGAGGAAAGTCGGCAGGGCAATAAAGGTATCAATGACCCGGCCGATAAACTGGCTGCCGGGAAACGGAATAAATACCAGAATCAGCGCCAGCACGCTGCCGAGCAGCAGGCAGCCCAGCGTGGCAAAGACCGCGATTTGCAGCGTATTGAACAATGCGTTAATAAAACGGCGGGATTCCACCACCTGCCAGAAAGTCCCGAGGCTCAGGTGACCGCTGGCATCGCGCAGTGCCTGCTCAGCAATCAGCAGCAGCGGATAGAAAAATAGCGTCGCCAGCACCAGCAGCGGTAGCAGCAGCCACAGAAAGGGCCGCAGGTTCAGGGGCGAGCGCACAAGCGTGAGCGTTTGCGACATCATTACACCTCGATCAGGACCGCATCATTGGGTTCAAAATAGAGCGCCAGCTTGTCGCCCGCACGCGGCAGCGGATCCACGTGGGTCATTACGATGCGTACCGCTTCCCCCGCGACGTCGCATACCAGGTGGGTCAAATCACCCTGCCAGTGCACCGACGTCAAGGTGGCGTTAAGTCGGTTGCTGGTGGCCGTTCGCGGTGAGAGGCTCATATGCTGCGGGCGTATGCATAACAGCTTATTGTTGCCGTGCTGACCGCCATGGCTGAAAGCATTAATCAGCCCGCCGCCGCAGCTGACGCTGACCAGCCCCGGCCCCGAGGTATCTTTCAGCGCCGTCGCCTGCAGGATATTGGCGCGCCCGAGAAACTCAGCGGCAAAACGATTGGGTGGATAGTGGTAAAGCTGATGAGTTTCGCCGTGAGCAATTAGCGAACCATCTTTCATGATGCCAATCTTGTCCGCCAGGGTCAGGGCTTCGGTCTGATCGTGGGTGACGTAGAGAATCGTCAGCTCCGGCAGTTCGCGGTGCAGGCGGGCGATTTCCTCCACCATGTTATGGCGGATTTGCGCATCCAGCGCCGAGAGCGGCTCATCAAGCAGTAATACTCTCGGACGCACGGCGATAGCGCGGGCAATGGCGACGCGTTGCTGCTGGCCGCCTGAGAGCTGATGCGGATAACGGCTGGCGTAATCCGCCATACCAACGATTTTCAGCGCTTCGTTGACTCGCTCGGCGATCAGCGCTTTCGACTGTTTCTGCGCCCGCAGGCCAAAAGCAACGTTATCTTCCACCTTCATATGCGGGAAAAGGGCGTAGTTTTGCACCACCATCCCGAGGCCGCGTTTATACGGCGGCAGATGAGTGACGTCGGTGTCGCCAATCAAAATTCGACCACCCGCAGGCTGCACAAATCCGGCTATCGCCCGCAGCACCGTGGTTTTCCCGGAGCCGGAGGGGCCAATCAGCGCCAGCACTTCACCCGGTTCAATGGTCAATGACAGCGGCTTTAGCACCACGTTGCCGTGATAAGAAACGCGCAGCGAGTCGAGGGTAATCCCGGTGGTTCCCGCCAATAATGGTGTGTGAGAGGCAGTCGTTTTCATCAACATCACGCTTACTCGCTGTCCGTCACTTGATGCCAGCGGGCAATATCCGCCGACAGTGAAACCGCAACATCGTCCCAGTTCGGTTCCCAGCTTTTCACGCCGCTAATCGCCGCTTTTGCTGCTTTGAAGTTGGCATCTTCCGGCGCGACATCGCTACGTACCGGCAGCCCCCAGGAGAGCGCGCTGACGCTGGTCTGAGCCGGTTTATCGAGCAGGAAGTTAATCAACTTTTTGCCGTTTTCGCTGTTCGGACCGTTCTGTACCAGGCCGACGGTGTAGGGCAGCGCCAGCGCGCTACGTTCGCCTTTCGCGTCTGCTGGCCAGAAAATTTGTACGTTCGGGTTACGCGCCATCTGCGACAGGTTCATTTGCAGGTCACCGTTAGCGACGTACAACTCGCCTTTGTTGACCAGCGCGGTCAGCTTGCCGGTCGAAGCCGACGGCCCAACGTTGTTCGCCTGAAGTTTGCCGAGATAGTCGAAACCCGCGTCTTTGCTACCGAGGCTGTGGAACGCCTGCAGCATCACGGCGGTGCCGTCGCCCGCCTGACCCGGCGTGGAGTATTGAAGCTTGTTTTTGAAGCGGTTATCGAGCAGATCTTGCCAGCTGGCCGGGGCGGCTTTCAGCAGCTTGCTGTTGTAGATAAAGGTCAGGTAGTTGTTGACCAGCGGTGAGTAGCGGTCGTGGACGCCGGGGATCTGTTCGCTGCCCTGCGGCTTAAATTCGGCTAATAGCTGCTCTTTGGCGGCGCGCTGAATAAATGGCGGAACCGTCACCAGCACATCAGCCTGTGGATTGGTACGCTCTTTCGCCAGACGCTCGACAATCGCCCCAGAGCCGCCTTCAACGTACTGCACTTTGATACCCGTTGCCTTCGTGAAGGCATCAAATTGATTTTGATACCAGCTGTTGTCGCCATCGTGCAGGCCGTCAGCGGAATAGACGGTAACCACACCATCGGCCCAAACCGGGGCGCTGGCGAGGGCGATAGCGGATAGCAGAGCGAGTCGGGAGAGTTTCATCGTGTCAGCCTTTTCGGGTGAGTGAATTAAATGGTCTATACCAGATTGGCTTTCACGCTACCGGGGGTTTATGACAAAACGATGAATAAAGTGTGTCGAAAGGGTTAAAAACAGCAGTGCGTTGCTTTCCCCGGAGGCGGCGCTTGACGCGCCTGTCCGGGCTACCAAACCAGCAGGCTGCTCGATCCCGTAGCCCGGTCAGCGTAGC
>NZ_JAPUEW010000070.1:0-50844 GCF_027492335.1 Klebsiella sp.
GCGAGATTAGCCTCTCCGGTGGTGGTAATAACACCCTACTCATCGGAGGCTGCCCTATAGCAACAACCCTCACCTCAGTCTGCAACTCAGACACCGTTCCAGATTTTACCCATTGCGAGTTCTATTCCCATGTTGAAGCACGCGCGATCCCTTTGTACGGCGAGTGGATGGCCCAAGCCGGATTTGTTAACGGGATGCCGGTTAAAATTCGCGTGATGAAAGATTGTATTGTGATTACCCCGCAAAATACCCGCGAGCTTTGGGACTGTCTTGAAGGTATGAGCGCAACCTATATCAATCAACGAAAAGTCAAAGCATGGTTGAAAACCTTTCCGGGGGTGCTGAATGATACCGGAGAGATTCCGGCGATTAAGCGACGTAAGCGTTTCTGACGAAAGCGTCAAATGTTCGCTAATGAATAAGTCATTATGAGTCACCCGCGACCATCAGAAAGCGCATTATCCTGAACGGATATGCTCAGCACACTTAAAAAACCCGGCGTCGTGGCCGGGTTTGGTTTTGTCGATTGCAGATTAAATAAAGGCTGCGGGCGATACATTAAACCGGCTAGACAGCTTTCTAATGTGGTTTACGCTTAACTGGCGTTCGCCATTCAATACACGTGAAACCATAGATTTGCTGCCGATTTCATCTGGAAAATCAGAAATCGTCAGATGGTGCTGATCCATTAGTGTACGCAGAACAGCCAGCCCAGCCGGGATAGCATCCATTTCAGCGCGTAGCGCCTGAAACTCAGGTTGCTGGTTTTCATACTCACTTATGCGAGCACAAACAATGTCCAGTAGTGGGCTTGACGGGTTTTCCACCATTAATTCTTCAACCAGCGCCAGGGCATTGTTGTAGTCCTTTTTGCTGGGGCTATCTCCCAGTAGAGGAACGGCAGCAACAAGGGCTTGTGTTGCTTTTAGTGCTTCGGTGGCAATCATCATTTTTTCCCCTTCGTTCGGTGCTGCGCTGTGAATTTATCGTACTCTATATGATTAAATATATGCCGGATGTAGAACTTTTGGCTCTCAAAAAATATGAGTGCAATGACGCGTAAATTGTTGTTTGAAACGTTAATAACGTAATGCTTATCAAGGTACTTAAAGTTATCCAGTGACGGATAATACTGTCTTAATGCTTCTGGCGTTGGACAGTGTGCCTTTTCGATGGTGCGACCAAACAGCAAAATGTCCTTCCTGTGCTGTGGGTACTTTTCGCATCCCTCACTGATTGCCTTCATTGAAATCAGGTGCATCGCTTTTCATCCATTGCCAATATGTCAACAACAATAACACTCATTGCCAATATGTCAACCGAGGCTATGATTCCGCCCGCATAAGATTAGCAAACAGTGTATCTCCGGCATGTCTGGTTCGACACACCAGACCACAATCACAGAGTTTAACGTTGACCCACTGCCTTATCGTTAAATATCACTCATTTCTGCGAGCAGCCTTCCAGCAAACGGTATCGCCCGGCGTAGGTAAGCATTGTATCGTATTGTTTTAAATAAAAATAAAGTGAAAAGATTAGAAACCTGCACCAACTTCATCGACGACATCATGCGTATTGTCACAACTCAATGTGGGCCGGACGTAGGCATCGTAAGGTGCGCCAGTGCGATGAGGCCGGTAGTTCTAACCCCATCTAGTCCTACCACCAAAAAGATTGGAACCCAGGCATACCTGGCATCCCTCAGGATGCTTTCTCATGTACTGTCATGATGAAAACCAATGGGCCCTCTTCGCGATTTTCATAGAAATGAGGAACGTCCGTTCTGGCTGTTGCCGAACACCCGGTCTTCACCAGATACAGCTGGTCCTGTACACCCAGTGTGAGCGCGCCCGTCTGGACATAAAACAGCTCCAGCGTCCCTTCCGTATGGCCGGGCGAAGCAAATTTTTCCCCCGGCTGCATTTCCCACATCCAGAGCTCTGTCATCTCGGGGCCACCCGATCCTGCGAGCAACCTTGCTCTACCGCCTTTTTCACCTTCCCACAATTCTGGGATCTCATCTTCAGCAATGAGATGCACTGTCGGTTTGGAGCTGACATCCACAAAATCAGCCACCGAAACGCCCATCGCGGCGGCCAGGCGGCATAACAGGGCAATGCTGGGATTCGCCCGGCATCCTTCAATCTCAACCAGCGCTCCCTTGCTGACGCCCGCCCGACGAGAGAGTTCATCGAGGGAAATTTTCTTTTGCTTACGATACAGCTTAATCCGCTGAGAGACGGCTTCATTCACGGTGCTGACGATAGAATTTGCGTCGGTCATTAAATTGACTTTTTTGGTCATCGGTCATTATCATAGAATAAATTAGTCATTACAGGATTATCACGTGTTAACAGTCTCCCCGTCAATTGCCCCTGAAATTTATCGTATTGCTCCCGGCTTTCGGGCACTCAGTATCTCCGTAAAAGCTGCGCCAGTACTTAACCCTGATACGGGAGAAACAGCGCTGCGAGAAGCATGTGAAGCGGTTCTGAGCGGTGAACCAGTATGGGCGGAATCTCATCTGGCTGCATGGGCCGAAGTTTTTCAAACGTTTGGAGCTAAACCTAAACGCACCCCTTGCTCAGCTGATGCGTTACGTAAGCGCGTATTACGTGACGGAACGATGCCAGCGCTAGATCCCATCGTTGATCTTTATAATGCCGTGAGTCTCCGCTACGCCGTTCCGGTTGGTGGAGAAAATATCGCTGCCTATCAGGGGTCGCCACACCTGGCGGTGGCAAAAGGAACCGAGCCTTTTGATACGGTTAAAGAAGGTGAAACCACCGTTGAATATCCTTCACCAGGCGAAGTTATCTGGTGCGATGATACCGGCGTGACCTGCCGCCGCTGGAACTGGCGACAAGGGATCAGAACCCGTTTAGGGGTGGAAGCTCAGCAAATGTGGTTCATTCTGGAGAGTCTGCCGCAGATGCCGCTGGAGGAGCTTTACGAAGCCGGGAAGATGCTAACCGACGGCCTCGAAAAAATGATGCCCGGTCTGCGGTTTGAGGTGGCTCTCATCGAAGAGCAATGCCAGTAATATCATTCAGGAGAAACAACATGTTCACCGGTTTGTCTGCCTTCCCATTAACCCCGATCGCTGGCAGCGGCGTCGACGAACAAGGGTTCAGTAAAATTGTGGCCCGCCTCGTGGCGGCCCGTGTTGATTCGATGGGCATTCTGGGTTCAACCGGCAGCTATGCGTATCTGACCCGAGAGCAACGCAAGCGTATCGCAACGCTGGCCAAACAGCTTGCCGGGAATATCCCCGTGATGGTGTGCGTGGGGGCAGTCAGTACCGATGCTATCCTGCACCTGGCAGATGATGCGCAGGCAGCTGGCGCGGATGCCCTGTTGCTCCCGGCGGTCAGCTACCAGTCACTCCGTGATGATGAAGTCTTTGCACTTTTTGAGACCGTTACCCGGCACGCATCTGTCCCGGTGTGCATCTATGATAATCCGGGCACCACGCATTTTACCTTTACCGATGAACTGCATGGTCGTCTCTCATCACTGGAGGGTGTTCGTTCAATTAAGATCCCCGGCGTCCCGGATAGCCCAACAGCAGCGGCTGAGCGGGTGAATGTGTTACGCCACCAGCTGCGCCCAGGCGTAAGCATCGGTATTAGTGGCGATGCCTATGCCGGGCTGGGATTAAACGCCGGTTGTGAAGTCTGGTACTCCGTTTGCGGCGGTCTGTTCCCGGAGATGGCGAAACAAATCACTGAAGCAGCCGCAGCGAAGGATCATGAGCGTGTTACTGCCCTGTCAACTCGCCTTGAGCCGTTGTGGGCGCTGTTCCGTAAACATGGCGGGAGTATTCGCGTGATTGCCGCTGCCGCTGGTGTGCTTGGACTTACCGATACGGATTGCCTGCCTCGTCCTTTGCAGCCGTTGTCGGCAAGCGATATTGCGGATATTGCCCGTGTGATAAGCGCGCTGGAGCTGAAGTAACCCACCCAAAGGATCGACGGCCTTGGCTGATATCTGCAGCCCGGATGTTACCCACGGATTGATTTATCCAGTTTCTTTTGCAGCATGATGACCATGACAGGAAATCCACATGCGGCGAATGCACTGACAACCAACAGCCGGTTTAGATTTTGCGTGGTTAATTCCTGGTCAGGGAGTAATAAGGAAGACAGAAAGAAGGCGAAAGTGGTTATCAGGAACATCATGGCTGTCTGTAGTGAAGAAAAATTAGCGCGTTGTTCATCCTCAGGATATTGAACCGCCACTGACGACGCGCAAACCAGTCGGCTATATGAGGCACCAAGGAATAAAGTGATAAATAGAAAGACATTATGGTAACCCATCGCCGGGATCAGCAAACTGGCGACAAACAACAGCGTGGAAAGGGTTGCCAGCGTCAACGCAGATAAACGTGACGCCAGAATACCGGTGATTTTTGTAGACAGATAACCGGCAATCCCGCCGCTTAAGAATAATAAGGGTAATAGCTTTTGCTGTGCGCCCATATATTGCGTCATTAATGGCGTCAATATAGGAATGATCAGCATTGGGCTAAATTGCACAAGCGCAGAACAAGAGGCAAAGAGTAAGGTTTGATAATCAATAGCCAGCCTGGCCTTCACGCCGGATGATGCCGTATCCCTGGGGAGGATAAAAACGATCAACGGTAAAGAGATCAGGCAAAGTAAACTGATTAACCACAGCGCAATATGCCAGCCATAGAGTGTGCACAAAAATAATATCGCGGGCATGCCGACGATACTGACCATCGAAAATGAGGCAATCACCGTCGCCAGTATTTTTCCACGTAAGTTTGCCGGGGTATGATTAATTAAAATACTCGTCCCCACTCCCATTGTTGTACCGCCAACTAATCCTGCGCAAAATCGTAGTACCAGAAGAATGTCAAAATGCGTGGTGAGCGTGGACAAAAAGGTGAGCGCTCCCAGCAGCAGCATATTTTTGATTAAGAAGCGTTTTTTATTAAACCGATGGATGCAATAAAACGCAGTAATCCCAGAAATGACCGCCCCCAGCGTGTACATCCCCGAGACATAGCCAGCATAAGATACCGGCACCGAAAACCCGTCAGCCATAAAAGCAAAAACAGGCGTTAACGCCATATACTCCAACGCATTAGTGAACTGGATAAATGCCATGACGAAGGCTATCCGCATAAGGGCTTTGTGATTAAACGTCTGTGTGGTCAGTGACATAGCGAGCAACCTATGGATGAAAGAGACCCGAGTTTAATCGCTATCAACTGTGTTTATAATATGGTAGAAATGGCATATATTATTATCATAAATGGGATAGTTAATGCGTCCGGCCCTTGATTTTACGACCCTGAAAGTGTTCGTTGCGGTGGTGGAAAGAGAAAGTTTTGTTGGGGCATCGAAGGCCCTGGAAATGCCAACATCCAATGTGAGTCGTTGTATTTCTCAGTTAGAAGAAAAACTGAATCTTCAGCTTATTGAGCGCAGCACCCGACATATGAAGCTCACCCAGGCGGGGCACCTGCTCTATACCCGAGCGAAGCCATTACTGGAGGCACTTGAGCAAACCGAGACCGAATTAACGTTGCGACAAATGCAACTCAAGGGTCCATTACGGATCTGTATCCCCAATGAAATAGGTCCTGCACTGCTGGGTTCCGTTATGGCCGATTTCGCCTGTCAATACCCGGATCTGGAAATCAGCTGTGTCACCAATTTGTCAGGTTTCGAATCTCTGCGCGATGATCTGGATTTGGCTATCATTATTAGCCGTGGCCAGATGGATGACAGCGACTACATCGCTCGTCATTTGATGACTATTCCCTGCACCATTGTTGCTGCCCCCTCCGTCATTAAGCGCTATGGTACCCCTTCTTCTATCCAGCAATTTGCAGAGTTACCCTGTATTACAACGGTCAGCGCGCTGAAAGGCGCGCCCTGGCAATTCGTCAATAAAAAAGGGGGATTCGAGACCATTAAGGTTAAAGGGCATTATCGGGTAAACAGCGGAGAGATGGCTGGACGCGCTGCGGTTGCCGGGGTCGGTTATGCCATTCTAGCGAAACAGGCTTGCCAACCCTACATTAACGATGGACGGTTAATCGAGGTTGAGTTTGAACAATCGGCAGCCCCATTGCAGTTGTTCGCACTCTATTCAGACAGGCGTTACTTACCAACGAAAACAAGAGCGCTTATTGATTTCATCCAGCAGAAATTGAGCGATATCTCCTTCGGGGTTTAATGGTCACCGAGATAACAGAGTCAAGGGACGTCTGTTTAATGCCCTTTCCCGTAGATGTTGCAAATAGATATCACGCGAGCTCTAATTGTGGGAATAACCCAGCAAAAGCGCTTCTACCGTGAGGATTTCAAGATGACTCCCTTTCATCAACTGACGGCCACCAGCCTGCATGGCGAAATGATCCCCATGGCAGGCTATGCTGGCAAGCTGGTTCTGGTGGTGAATACCGCCAGTCAGTGTGGTTTAACCCCACAATACGCTGGCCTTGAAGCGCTCTACAAAAAGTACGCCGCTCAGGGTCTGGTGGTGCTTGGTTTTCCCTGCAATCAGTTTGGTAAGCAGGAGCCCGGTGGTGCTGATGAAATCGCGCAGACCTGCCACATTAACTACGGCGTGAGCTTCCCGATGTTCGAGAAAGTGGAAGTCAACGGCGCGGCAACGCACCCGCTGTTTCGTTATCTGAAGGAGGAATTGCCCGGCGTGCTGGGCGGACGGATCAAGTGGAACTTCACGAAGTTTTTGATAGGACGCGATGGTAAGCCGCTCAAGCGTTTTGCGCCCATCACTACCCCGGAGAAGATGGAAGCTACGATAGTTGCTGCACTTGAAACCTAAGTTTTCCTCTCATTCACTCCCTTCACTTTAGAGATCTTTCCATAAATTGATTATATCCGTGTTATGCCTCAACGGGCATTTGAGAGACATTCAGGCTCACCTCCAGTGGGCTAACATTCATAATTTTTATGGTCAATTAATGATCAGCGAAAAGTCAAAGCATGGCTGAAACCTTCTCGGGGGCGCTGAATGATACCGGAGATATTCCGGCGATTAAGCGGAGGAAGTTGGGCGGTAAACTCTAGCGATGATCGTAGCCCGGCCGAGCAAAGCGACGCCGGGATTCACTCCCGTGGCTCATGAAGTGTTTGGTGGCGCTTTTGCTTTGTGCCAGAAGCGGAAGTTCGACTTTTTGTACAAATCCTCAACACAACATTTTCTCCATGCCAAGAACTTTTTGAAAATATCGAATGACGGAGGCGTTGCACAAGCGTCAACGCCGGGTTGTGTCGGCGGTTGCTGGCATGCTGAGCGGCCATCTTGTTGCAACGCTCATAGTGGCAGCGGGCGTCGGTTCAGTCATTGCAGGCACGCCGGGCGTACTGACGCTCCTGATCGTAGCCGGGGCGGCCTATCTGCTCTGGCTCGGCCTCGGCATGCTGCGCTATCCGACAGCGCCGACGGCGGGGCAGAATGATGATGCAGGTTCGCCATTGAAATGGGCGCTCAAGGGCTTTTGCATCAGCGGGTTTAATCCGAAGGTTTTTCTGCTGTTTCTGGCCCTACTGCCGCAATTCACTGACGTCCACGCTGCCTGGTCGCTTCCACTGCAGATGATGGCGCTGGGGCTGGTGCATGTGATTAGCTGCGGCGTGGTCTACCTGCTTGTGAGGTATGGCTCCGGCACGGTGCTTGGGACGCGAGCGCGCGCCGCACAGAATGTCAGCCGGATTTCGGGCAGCCTGATGATCATTATTGCGGCCCTGCTGCTGGCAGAGCAGTTTCTCTGAGGCATGACCATACTGGCTTATAGCAACGCATCATGCAGCAGGAACTTTATAAATACACTCGACGACAGGGAAACGTCAGCCCCGGGCTTTATGATGCCTTGGAAACCGAGCAATACAATTAGCGTTGCGAAAGCTGGTATTATCGCCCCCGCAACATTCTTCATTAACGTAACTAATTAGCAGAGAACACCATGTCATCAGTCACACTGACACATCTGAAAAACCTCAAGCAGCGCGGCGAGAAAATCACCATGCTCACCTGCTACGACGCCACGTTTGCACACGAGCTGAGCACGGCAGGCGTTGAGATGCTTCTTATCGGCGATACGCTGGGAATGATCCTGCAGGGCCATGACAGCACCCTGCCGGTCAGGCTTGAAGATATGGTTTATCACACGGCCTGCGTTAAGCGCGGAAACAATGGCGGCTTCATCATAGCCGACCTTTCATTCATGACCAGCTCCTCGCCTGAGCAGGCACTGCACAGCTCCGCACAGTTAATGCAGGCTGGTGCGCAGATGGTTAAGATTGAAGGTGGAGAGTGGCTGTGCGACACAGTGCGTCAGTTGACGCGTAACGGTATACCGGTTTGCACCCATATTGGACTCACCCCTCAGTCGGTTAACATCTTTGGCGGTTTTAAAGTGCAGGGACGTGAAAGCCATCAGGCGGCCGCACTGATCGACACAGCGAAAAAGCTTGAAGAAGCCGGCGCGGCAATGGTTTTGGTTGAAGCCGTCCCCGCCTCGCTGGGAAGAGCGCTGAGCGAGGCGGTGTCCGTACCAGTCATCGGCATCGGCGCTGGCCCGGATACAGATGGACAGGTTTTAGTGCTGCACGACATGCTCGGTCTGAGCATCACCGGCAAAGCCCCGAAATTCGTCAAAAACTTTATGAAAGGGCAGCACGACATTCAGGGCGCGTTAAAAAGTTACATTGCCGCCGTCAAAGACGGCAGCTTCCCGTCAGCGGAGCACTGCTACTCAGAATAAGTTACAGATGCAGCCGAATATATTAGCGGCTGCATCTGTAATCTGGCTAAAGAGACTAATTACCGACGTCCGCTTTTCGCTCACAGCGGACATTCGGCACCGTCCCCCTGTTCGATTTGAACCAGAAGCAAACATCAACATGCAACCTCGTCCAGTCATCTTCACAGCACCAGCAAGAGACAACACGATCACTGCAGCAGGAATATCTTTTCCCTCTACGCATACCCTGTTGACTTATTCTGTAAAAAGATTACTTTTCAGGACATGAAGAAAATACTCATTATTGTCCCCGATGGCGGCATGTTGTTTGAATCCGCCGGTATTGCCGACATTCTGATGCAGGCCAACCGCCTGCACCCGGAAGGCGCTACAAACGTCTGTTACCAGGTCCAGCTAGCGACAACCCAGCCGCATCAGGTAATCCATGGTCAGTCCGGTTTAAATCTACTGGCCGATCATCGTCTGCATGAGATAGACCCGCGCGAGCCTCTCGATACCATCATTATCACCGGCAGAGGTCAAAATCCGCAGGAGGGGATTGCGGTGGTTGACTGGCTGCGCCTTGCCGCTCCCCATGCCCGCCGCATTGCCTCCATTTGCGGCGGCGCGATGCTGCTGGCGCAAACCGGACTGCTGGACGGTAGACGCGCCACCACCCACTGGAAGCTACTGGAAACCATTCAGGCAGAATATCCTCAGGTGCGCGTCGAAGGCGGTCCGCTCTACATTCAGGACGAACACATCTGGACCTCAGGCGGGGTCAGCTCCGGCTTTGACCTGACGCTAGCGCTGGTTGAAGAGGACTACGGCTTCAGCCTGGCTCGCGACATCGCCCAGGACTTCGTCATGTACCTGCGCCGCCCCGGAGGCCAGCTGCAATTTAGCCGCTACAACCTTCAGCAAACCAGCACCCTGGGCCCTATTAACGATCTGCTGGCCTGGTTGCTTGAGAACCTCACCGCCGACCTTAGCGTGGACAAACTGGCGGAAAAAGTGGCCATGAGTCCGCGAAATTTCACCCGCGTGTTTACCCGTGAAACCGGCGCTTCGCCAGCGCGCTACGTCGCCGAAGCCCGTCTCGCCGCTGCCCGGCAGCGTCTGGAGCAAACTAACGAGACGCTGGAGCGTATCGCCGAACAAACGGGATTTGGCAGCAGCATTAACCTGCGGCGGCTGTTTGAAAAACAGCTCCACCTCACACCTGGTGAATATCGCCAGCGCTTTCACTGCCGTAAAATGGCGTAAAGTGATCCTTTTTTGTCATTTACGCCAATCAGTGGCCAGCCTACATTAGCTCCAGAGACAACAGATAAGGAGTTGATCATGGTAAAGGTCGGTATTAACGGTTTTGGCCGTATCGGACGCAACGTACTGCGTGCTGCACTGGGTAACCCGGATATTCAGATTGTGGCAATCAACGATCTGACAGACAGTAAAACGCTGGCGCATCTGCTGAAATATGACTCGCTGCTCGGAAAACTCGACGCCGACGTTACCGCCATTGAGGGGCAACTGGTGGTTGACGGTAAACCCATTACCGTGTTCAGCGAACGCGACCCGGCCAATATCCCGTGGCGTGAGCGTGAAGTCGATATTGTCATTGAAGCCACTGGCTTCTTCACTGACCGTGATAAGGCGGCGGTGCATATTCACAGCGGTGGCGCAAAACGAGTGATTATCTCCGCTCCCGGTAAAAACGACGACTTAACCATCGTGATGGGCGTTAACGATGGGCTCTACTCCCCGGATAAACACTATGTCGTCAGCAACGGGAGCTGTACCACCAATGGTCTGGCGCCTGCCGCGCAGGTTCTGCACCAGCATTTTGGTATTAAGCATGGTCTGATGAACACCACCCACGCTTACACTAACAGCCAGGCGCTGCACGACCAGCCGGAAAAAGACCTGCGTGGTGCTCGCGCCGCGGCGCTGTCGATAGTGCCTTACTCCAGCGGTGCCGCAAAGGCGCTGGGCAAAGTCATCCCTGAGTTGGATGGCCGCTTAACCGGTTACTCGCTGCGCGTCCCCGTTCCGGTGGTGTCTATTGTCGACCTGACCGTCACGCTTGAGCGAGATGTGACAGCAGAAGAGGTCAATAATGCGTTTCGTAACGCCGCCGCGACGGGACCGCTGAAAGGGATCCTCGGCTATAGCGATGAACCGCTCGTCTCAAGCGACTATCAGGGTGACCCGCGTTCTTCCATTATCGACGGTCTGTCAACGCTGGTGATTGGCGGCAATATGGTCAAAATTCTGGCGTGGTACGACAATGAATGGGGATTCTCAAACCGCCTCGTCGACCTGGCGCTGTTGATGGCAAGGCGTGAACGCTAACCCCAGCCCTTACGCGCGCTCTAAAATCCACACCTGGCGTGGATTGAGGCTGATGGCAAACCTGCTTTAGCTATGGTACTCACATTTTGCCGGGTGGCGGCTAGCACCTTACCCGGCATACAAACCGTTTTCTGTAGGCCAGTTCAAGCGAAGCGCCGCCAGCCTTATCATCGTTACCGTGGCCATACCTGCGGAAACTCATCGGCGACCAGCGGCTCGCCGTCGCGCAGCTTAAGGCCTGGAAACGGCGGCGATGTCACCCCGCCGCGATCGGCGAAAGTGGCATCGTCCCCCACCCACCGAGCGGAAAAAACCCGGCGCGAACGCGCGGTTGAATTCCCCTTTGCCCCATGCAGCGTACGAAAATGAAACGCCACCGCATCGCCCGGCTCCAGCGCCCAGCTCACAATGTCATAATCCTCCTCATGGGCATCAATATCCGGCAGCTCTTTAAAGCGCGTGTGTGCGTAGAGCTTTGAACCGTTAAACCGCGTTGGGCTGAATTCGTCATCCCACAGATGTGAACCGCGAATGCAGCGCAGCGAAATCTCCTCCGCCACCGGATCCAGTGGGATCCATAAGCTCACGTTCTGCCGCCCTTCCACGCAGTAATAGGGCTGATCGTGATGCCACGGCGTAACGGTACTGCCGCCAGGCTGTTTCACTAGCGTGTGTTCGTGGAAAAACTTCGCCGTCTGTGAGCCCATCAGCGCCGCGGCGATTTCCGCCGCCGGAGACTGAAACACAAAATCCGTAAATTCCGGGATCCGCGCCCAGTTGCAGTAGTCCTGAAAAAATGGCGCGGAACCATCCTTTGGGATCACCGTTCGCGCATGGCCATACTCACTGGGGTTTGCCATCAGAGCAGCGACGCCGCCTGACAGTCTCTCGATCCACGGCGTAAATACGCCCTTGAGTAGCACCACGCCATCCGCCTGCCAGCGGTCGATGGTCTGTTGATCAATACGCGGGGAGTGCTGGTTTTGCATAGTCGCCATCCTGTGTTGATAAATCAGGTGAGAGAATCGGGTGTATCGGCGCGCATCCACGCGCAAAGGTTTTTCAACATCGCCATACAGCGTTCCGTCTGGGAGATGCTGATATACTCGTCCGCCTTATGGCCCTGCTCCATGCTGCCCGGCCCGCAAATGAGCGTCGCAATGCCCGCCTCATCAAACAGGCCGCCTTCGGTACCGTAGGCAACTGTTGTGAAACTGTCGTTGCCGCACCACTGCGCCAGCCAGCGGGCAAAGTCCGACTGCGGGTCGCTCAACAGTCCCGGATAGTGACTCAGCTGCTGGAAACGGATATCGCAACTCTGCGCCACCTTGCGCATCGCCGGGAGAAGCTGCTCGCGGGCATAATCGCCCAGGGCGTCTGTCACCGACTGTGGTCGGGTGCCGGGCAAATAGCGGATTTCAAAATCAAACCAACAGGATTGCGGGACGATATTCAGCGCCGCGCCGCCGTGGAGGGTTCCCACCTGCAGCGTGCCCGATGGCGGGGAAAACCGGCTGTCCTGTTGCTGCGCGAAGCTTTCACCCAGCGTATCCAGCTGGTTAATCAGCTTCGCCGCATAGCTGATCGCATTAACCCCTTGCGGAGCGTAAGCTGAGTGACAGGCGTGCCCTTCCACGCAGCAGCGCATGGCGAGTTTGCCTTTGTGCCCATAGACCGGACCCATTTCTGTCGGCTCGCCGATAATGCACAGCGCCGGTTTCTCAGCCGACGCGCGGAGAAAATCCACCAGGCTACGCACGCCCAGACAGCCGACCTCCTCATCATAAGAAAACGCCAGATGCAGTGGCATTCGCAGCGGCGCGATAAGAAACGCCTCCAGCGATGCCAGCACGCAGGCGATAAACCCTTTCATATCCGCGCTGCCGCGACCGTAATAGCGCTCGTCGCGTTCGGTCAGCGCAAACGGCGGCACGGTCCACGCCTGGCCATCAACTGGCACCACGTCGGTATGGCCGGAGAGCATCACGCCGCCGGGACCCGACGGGCCGATTCGGGCATACAAGTTCGCTTTGCGCCCTTCGTCATCATAAAACAGCTGTGATGTTATGCCGCGCGCGTGTAAAAAGTCGGCGACCCAGGCAATCAGTGCCAGATTCGACTCGCGGCTGGTGGTATCAAACGCCAACAGCTCTCCGAGGATCTCCCGTAGGCGATTACTCATCGCCTGGCACCCCGTAGGTCGGCGCTTCACGCGGGTCCAGCGCGCGGGTGATGTACGCTTCCATTTGCGGCTCATAGGCCAGCCACAAGGCTTCCAGCGCCGTCACAGGGTCCTCCTCCGCCCAGTCCACGCGTAAATCAACGACTGGCCAGGCGTAATCTTCCACCACTTTCAGCGCCGCCGAGTGCTCCGGCCCCGCTTCGCCGCCCGCGTCAATTCCCGCCTGCAGAGCCGTAATCAAACGGCTGGCCAGTTCACCGGTAGCACCTTCGAACGCCGCCGTCATAGCGATAATGACCTGCGGGTTGGCGAGCATATTTCCCGCCGCCACGCAGTTCTCTCCCTGCACCACCTGCCAGATACCCAGCGTATGCTCACCGCTGAAAACGGCGCTTTCGCCGCTGGCGTCGATCACCACCACCTGGCGATAATCACTAAACCGGTCTTCGCCCAGCGCCTGCTTCAGGGCCTGCTCCGGGGGGAGCCCCGCTTCCAGTCCGGCAAGGATCTGCGGCCCAAGCGCGGGCAGCGTAATATTCTGGCTGGCTACCGCGCCAACGCCAGGTAGCAGCCACGGGCAGCGAGCGCCGACGGCAATGCTCGACGAGCTAATCGCGATCCCTAGCTGACCTGACTCCGGGCACAAGGCGGAAATAGAAATGGTCATAACGCCCCCTGTTCATTCCAGTCATCAGGTATCACCGCCGTGACATCAATTTCCATCAGCCACTGCGGCTGCGCGAGAGCCGACACCACCACGCCGGTCGAAATCGGAAACACGCCTTTCAGCCATTTACCCACTTCCTGATACACCGGCTCGCGATAGCGCGGGTCGATAAGGTAGGTCGTCGTTTTGACGATATGCGTCAGATCGCTTCCGGCCTCTTCCAGCAGTTGCTTAACGTTTTTCATCGCCTGCTCCGCCTGAGCGCGCGGGTCGCCAAGACCCATCAGGTTGCCGTCAAAATCGGTTCCGACCTGGCCACGAACGTAAACGGTATTGCCTGCGCGAACCGCCTGGCACAGATCGTTGTTGAGCGTCTGATTCGGGTAAGTCTCTTTGGTGTTAAACATCCTAATGCGGGTATGTGTTGGCATATTTTGCGTCCTCAAATCAGGCGTTAGCAGGAGGGTTGGTAGTGTTGATACTGGCGCTGAATGGCAATTTGATCGGCAATATATTTTGCATCGTGCCAGACGCCCCAGATAAAGGTTGAGCCACGACGAGAAAGCCAGGGCAAGCCAAGGAAATAGACGCCGGGTTCGCTGGAGACACCGCGATGATGCTGCGGGCGCTGCTGTTCATTGAAGGCGTTCACCTTCAGCCAGCGGTAATCAGTGGTATATCCGGTGGCCCAGATGATGCTGCGCACGCCCGCTTTTTGCAGGTCGAGTTCAGCGAGCGGTTGGGTCAGGCAATCAGGGTCGGGCAGGAAGAAGCGTGCCTCCGGCTCTTCTGGCAGCGTCAATCCGTTGTGGGCGATATAGTCATCGGCGGCATCGAGCAGCGCCAGATAGGAGGCGTCACCAAGGCGAATATTGTCCTCCAGATCGTCGCGGAAGAAGGCTTTACCCTCGGCAAAGGATTGGGTTTGGCCAACCAGGGTAATGCCCTGGTGCGCCAGTTGGCGAAAATCAACGGTATTTCCGCCCCGCGCGCCGCTGACCGCAATCGTCACATGCTCTTTTCCTGGTTGGTTGGCTGGCGCATCCCACAGTCCTAATACTCCCAGCCACCAGCAAAAATCACGCTGACGGTAGCGGCGCGGCGGGCGATCGTGTGCGCCGACGGACAACCACACCGCGCGCCCTGCCCGGCGTAACTCATCAGCGATTTGCACGCCGGAAGAGCCTGCGCCAACCACCAGCACGCCGCCTTCCGGGAGCTGCTGCGGATTGTAATATTGCGCAGAATGAATCTGATGAACTGCGCTATCCTGCGGCGCGATAGCCGGGATCGTCGGGCGCTGGAATGGCCCGGTGGCGGCGACGATGCGCTGTACCTCAATGATTCCCTGCGATGTCTCGACACGAAAGCCCGGACGCCCGTCTAAACGTTCAGCGCTGAATACCTCAACGCCGGTGCGTATCGGGGCATTAAACGTTTTGGCATAAGCGGCGAAGTAGTCGGCGATCTGCTCTTTGGCGACAAAACTGTCGGCGTCGCAGCCAGGAAATGTCATGCCGGGAAACCGATCGTGCCAGGCGGGTCCGTTGGCGACCAGCGAATCCCAGCGCCCGCTGCGCCAGGCCTCAGCGATGCGTTTTTTTTCCAGCACCAGATGGGGAACGCCGTGATGGGTCAGATGCTCGCTCATCGCGACGCCTGCCTGTCCCGCGCCAACCACCAGGGTATCGATTTCTGTAATCTGCTCTGTCATTTCTGTGTCCTTCAAGCACGGTTGTCCGGCTATTTGCCGGAATTGACAGAACTCAGGTTAAGTAAGTGTGATGAAATGGTAAAATATTATAAAACGTTCCTCTGAATAGAAATTTATGAGGCTATATAAACAATAAAAAATAATGCTTCCTGTTAGCCAAATAAAATAATCAGACCTGATGCGGCGTTAACTCAATGCTGCGACAATAATCCATAAAGAGCTGCGTCGGGCGCGTGGGTTCATTGTTTGTCAGATGCGCCATAATTAATGTGGATGCCGGCATTTCATCGGCAATATCCAGCTGCACCAGTTTTTCACCATCATAGGTTATATCGCAAAGCGGGCGGGTAACCAGTACCGAAAAGCCTAATCCCTGCCCGACCATGCAGCGTACCATTTCAATAGATGGCGAACTGTAGGCGACTTCCGGGTGATAACCTTTCTCTTTAAATATCGAGACAAAATAGTTTTTGCTGGGAACCGCATCGAGCAAAATCATCGGTTCCCGGCTTAACTCCTGAAGCGTGACGCATTTTTTCTGCGCCAGCGGATGAGACGCAGGCAACAAAGCATAAGGTTTATGCGGCGCATTCAGCAGCTCTTTATGAATGGAGTGCCCTAATTCCAGATCGTAGACCAGCGCCAGATCAAATCGTCCACGGTGCAGGCCATGCATCAGTTCGTGCTGTTCGCCATCGTAAAGCTGGAGGGTGATTTCGGGATACATTTTTTTAAACCCGGCCACCAGCTTTGGCATATACAACGGCGCAACGGATTCAAAGCAACCTACAGAAATAGTCCCGGAAACCAGCTCTTTATCCGCCCGCGAATTCTGTTCAAACTCATACGACAGCCGCAGTAGCTCTTTAGCTTTATCGTAGAAACGCCGTCCGCCAGAGGTCAGGGAAACGCCCTGCGCATGATGGCGGATAAACAACTGCTGGTCGAAAGTGCTTTCAAGGTTTTTAATCGCAATCGAAATTGACGGCTGAGCAATGTGCAGCTGGCGGGAGGCCTCGGCAATACTCTCCGTTTCCACCACCGTCACGAAATACTTTAGCTGTTTGAGGGTAAATCGGTTCATAGCGTCACCATTGATAAAATATTGTCTTACTGCAATCAGGCTTAGTTTTCCGATATGCAACCTGCAAGCCTCGTGCCATACCGATTTTGATTAAAATATTGATTAGCCAGTCACTAACTCTATTTCTTCGCTTCTTATTTCTCGGGCGACATTTACCGGATTGCACCATAACGTCACGCACTGCACCTTATTGGCCCACGGCGCGCCCCAATATTGCGCAAACTCTCATTTCAGTGGAAATTCAGTTTAAAAATAACAGTGATTGTTTTTAAGTTGTTTCAATGCTGTTTCTCATTAATTGCGTTAAATTACTTAAGGTTAATATTACTGTATAGTTTTTTTAAACTTAAAGACCAAAAATTTACTAATTGCCTCCAGTGGAATACTGCCAGCATAGTGTCATTGCAATATGAACGCTGGCGACTCCCCATTTTAGAACATTGGAATCGCCTTAATTTCCGTTAATGATGGCGAGTGAAATAGCCCATGACGTTTAACTGGAACTATATGTTAAGCCTGCTCAGCGATGTCGACTTTTGGCAGGCCACCTGGACCGTCATCAAATTAAGTTTGCTGACCTGGGCTTTCAGTATTGTGCTGGGATTTATTCTGGCGCTGGCAAAACAGTCGACGCGCAAGCTGTTTAATGTGCCTGCCCGCCTCTATATCTGGTTGTTTCGCAGCATGCCGCTGCTGGTGCTGCTGATTTTTGTCTACAACATGCCCCAGGCGCTGCCGTCATTTGCGCCGGTGCTGAACGACCCGTTCTGGGCCGGGCTGCTGGCGATGGTACTTAGCGAGGCAGCCTACATCGCTGAAATCCATCGCGGCGGGCTGCTGTCGATCCCGAAAGGGCAAAGCGAAGCCGCCCGCGCGCTCGGGCTGCGCTATGCCGGAACCCAGTGGCGGGTGGTGATCCCGCAGGCGCTGCGCGTCGCCCTGCCTGCATTGGCCAATGAGTATATTGCCATCGTCAAGCTCAGCTCGCTGGTATCGGTCATCTCTCTGACCGAAATCTTAATGGTCGGCCAGCGCCTCTATTCGCAGAATTTCCTGGTGATGGAGACCATGGCGGCGGTGGCGTTTTATTACATCCTGATCGTTACGGTCTTTGATTTCCTGCTCAAACGCCTGGAGACCTGGCTCGATGTCACTCAGCGCAAAACCACGCGCCCGGTGGATGAGGAAATGCAGCGACTGGCAACGGTCCGGCGTCCGGCGATGGCCCGCAGCGTCAGCGTGGCGCAGGAACCCGCACTACAGGCCTCAAAACTGCATAAAGCCTATAACAATGTCGAAGTGCTGGGCGCGGTCAGCCTGCAAATTCAGCCCGGTGAGGTGGTTTCCGTAATCGGCCCGTCTGGTTCCGGTAAAACGACGCTGATTCGCCTGCTAAACGGCCTTGAGCAGATCGATAACGGCGAGATCAAAATCAACGGACAACCTTTTATTCACCTGGATCGACAGGGACAACAGAAACCGCGTTTTATGGAGAACAGCGAACATCGCCAGAATATCGGCATGGTATTCCAGAGCTTCAACCTGTTCCCCCACCTGACCGTTCTCGGCAACCTGCTGCTGGCGCCGCGCTATCACCATCTGGCCAGCGAAAGCGAGTTGAAACAGCACGCCTGCGAACTGCTGCATAAAGTCGGCATGCTGGAACACGCATGGAAGTATCCGCATCAGCTTTCCGGCGGCCAGCAGCAGCGGGTGGCGATTGCCCGCGCGCTGATGATGCGCCCGCAAATTATGCTGTTTGATGAACCCACCTCGGCGCTGGATCCGGAAAAAGTTAACGAGGTGCTACAGGTTATCGAATCGCTGGCTCATGAAGGCATCACCATGGTGATCGTCACCCATGAGATGAACTTTGCCTTCAAGGTTTCCGACCGAATTGTGTTTATGGAAAAAGGTCGCGTGGTCTGCGACGACACGCCTGCGGCAATGCGCGACGGCCAACACCCGCGCGTGGATGCCTTCCTGAAAGATGTCTCTTTGGCTTAACGCCTCCGTTCCTCAAAGGAGAAGATTATGATTGCGCAGTGGCAAATCGAACAGTTTCATCAGCAGGGTTTTCTGGTCGTCGAAGAGGTGCTTAACGCAGAGGAAGTCGCCCTGTTGCAAGCCGATTTCGACGCCTGGGTCGAAGAGAGTCGGCAGCATAGCAAAGTCTGGGGGGAAACTCTCGACGGTCGACCGCGTTTCGATCTGGAAAGCGATCACGCGGCCCACCACCCTTCGCTGCGCCGGGTAAGTTCACCCACGGAGATTTCCGCCGCCTACCGCCACGCCGCGCTAGATTCAAAGATGGCGGCGATTGCCGGTCAGCTTATCGGCGGCAGCGGAACGCGTTTTCATCACAGCAAAATAAACTCCAAACTGCCGCACACCGCAACGCAGGTAAAATGGCATCAGGATTTTCTGTTTACCCCGCACAGTAACGACGACATCATCACCGCCCTGCTAATGGTCAGTGCAGTGACGCCGGAAAATGGCCCGCTCAATGTGGTGCCGGGCAGCCATAAGGGACCGCTGTGGTCCCACTGGCAAAACGCACGCTTTACCGGCTCGGTGGACCCGCAGGTTGAAGCGGCCCACTGCCAACAGCCGCAAGCCTGTTTTGGGCCATCGGGATCGGTATGTTTTATGCACACACGCCTTCTCCACGCCTCCAGCCCGAATGAAACCGACCTGCCGCGTACGCTGTTTATCAGCGTGTATGCCGCAGAAGACGCCCTGCCGTATGGCGAAAATCCGCTGCCCAGCATTCATGCCGGGCAGATGGTTGCCGGTGAAGAGAGCGGCCTGGTGCGCAGTACCGTTAATCATCTACGCCTGCCGCAAAAACCGCGCGGTGCATCCTTTTTCGTTCAGCAGGCCGGTACCGATCGCGCCAGCATGTAATTTGCCCACTCCCAGGAGGTTGTATGAAACGTATTAATGCTTTGCGCCCTGCTGCCCTGCTCCTTTGTGCCACCGGAGCCCTGATGACCTTTAGCGCGCTGGCCTTCCAGCAGCCGGGAAAAATCACCGCGGGTTCAGATATGACCTTTTTCCCGTATGAATATATGGAAAACAACAAACCCGCCGGATTCGACATCGAGTTTCTTGCCGGGCTGGCGAAAACCATGGGCCGCGAGGCGGTGAATATTGATACCCGTTTTCCGAATTTAATTCCGGGCTTACAGGGCGGGCGTTTTGATATCACCAACTCGTCGATGTACATCACCGCCGAGCGTCTGAAGGTTATCGATATGGTGCCCTATCTGAAGAGCGGCGAAGCAATCCTCGCGCTGAAAGGCAGTGATTATCAGCCGAAAACGCCGGAAGAGTTTTGCGGCCACAAAATTGGTTCCATGGGAGCCACCTCATGGCTGGCGCAATTGCAAAAGCTCTCCACCGATTACTGCGTGAAAAAGGGCCTGAAGCCGATTGCGCTCAGTGAATACACCACCGACCCGCAAACCACTCAGGCGTTGCTGTCGCGGGCGGTAGAGGCGCAAATCACCGATGCGGCGGTGGCGCGCGGCGTCATTGATAAGCTTGGCGATCGGGTGGTTATCTCATCGGAAACCCTGATTTACCCGGTGCTGAACGGTTTTGGGGTGAAAAAAGGCAACAGTGAGGTGAAAACCGCACTGGAGGAAGGCCTGAAGAAATACAGCACCACGCCGGAATACGCTGCGTTGCTGAAGAAATACAACTTCCAGGCACCAACGCAAGAGGATCTGCAAACCCTGATGCCAAAAGCGGAGTAATTATATGGCCCGGTCTTATGAAGAACAGACGCGTATCGACCTGGCGGCAACCTTTCGCATCATCGCCCATCTCGGGATGCACGAGGCGGTGGCCAACCACTTTAGCGCGGCCATCTCGGCGGACGGCAAAAAGTTCCTGCTGAACCCGAAGTGGAAACACTTTTCGCGGATCCGCGCCAGCGATCTACTGCTGCTGGATGCTGATGATGAAACCTGCGCCCATCGGGCGGACGTAGACGCCACGGCGTGGGCGATTCACGGGCAAATCCACCAGCGTCTACCGGAGGTGCGGGTGGTGCTGCACCTGCATCCGGTTTACACCACCAGCGTGGCTTGCCTGGAGACGCCGCATATCCCGCCGGTCGATCAGAATACAGCGCGCTACTTTAACCGCGTTGCCGTCGATACGCTTTATGGCGGCATGGCAGACACCACGGCGGAAGGCGCCCGACTGGCATCGCTGCTGGCCGATAAGCGCCGACTGCTGATGGGCAACCACGGCGTGCTGGTAACCGCCACGTCTATTGGCGAGGCATTCGATGATATCTGGACGCTGGAGCGCGCCTGCCAGATTCTGGTGACCGCCTGGTCAACGGGGCAGCCGCTGAAGCAACTCTCTGATGAGGTGGCGGAGAAAACCGCTCAGGATTGGGAGGGTATCGCCGACTTTTCACGTCAGCATTTCGAAGAGATGAAGCAGATAATGATCGACGCCGATCCGTCGTTGCTGGACTGACGGCTTACTCCCGGAGAAAGGCGCCCGGTGGCGGCTGGCGCCTTACCGGGCCTACGGGGTCGTGCCGGATTCGAGGCGCCGAGCCGTGGGTTTTGCCACCGACCTGACGACAGAATCCGCTAATTGCGCGCGTTTGTAACCCCGGTAAGGCGTTAGCCGCCACCGGGGAAAATACCGCTAATACCGCACGCAAACCGATTTCGTTTCACACCAGTCATTCAGCCAGTCCGGGCCGAAATCGCGGCCGGTGCCGGACTGCTTCATGCCGCCGAACGGCAGGTTGGCGTCGATTAGCGTATGGCTATTAACCCACACGGTACCCGCCTGTAGACGGTCGGTGTAATTCAGCGCCTGCGTCAAATCACGCGTCCACACGCTGGCGGTCAGGCCGAAATCGCTGTCGTTGGCCAGCCGTAGCGCTTCTTCCCCGTCGGCAACGCGCACCAGGTTGACCACCGGGCCAAACACCTCTTCACGAGTCAGGCGCAGGTTTGCATCTGGGTTAATCACCAGCGTCGGGGGGATGTAGAAACCCTGCGCATCCGGGCCGACGTTGCCGCTGATCAGTTCCGCGTTATGCTGGCGGGCTTCGTCGAGATAAGCCGCCACTTTGGCGCAGTGCGCCTTCGACACCACCGGGTTAATCTGGGTGCTTTCCAGCATCCCAGGCCCCACCTGCATCGATTTCACCGCTTGTTCAAAACCACTTACCAGCGTATCGAACAGCGGCGCTTCGATATAAATCCGTGAGCTAGCGGCGCAGACTTGCCCCTGATTAAGGAAGCTACCGGTCATCAACCCTTCAATCACCCACTGGGGATCGGCGTCTTTGAGCACGATAGCCGGGTTTTTACCGCCTAATTCCAGGGTTACGCGGGTCAGGCGGTCAGCCGCCACGCGGGCAATCTGTTTACCGGTGGCGGTCGAGCCGGTAAAGCTCACCTTCGCCACCTGCGGATGTGAAGTCAGCGCCGCACCGCACTCGGCGCCGCTGCCGGTGACAACGTTAAAGACACCGTCCGGTATGCCAGCCTCGGTCGCCAGTTCCGCTACCCGCAGCAGGGTTAGCGGCGTGGTTTCCGACGGTTTAATGACAATAGAGCAGCCAGCCGCCAGCGCGGGCATCACTTTCCACATGCCAATCATCAGCGGGAAGTTCCACGGCACGATCCCGGCCACGACGCCAACCGGTTCTTTTTTCGTCCACGCCTGATAACGCGCCCCCTGTGGGAACGGAATAGACACATCCAGAGTTCGCCCGCTTATTTTAGTGGTCAGCCCGGCGGTATAGCGCATCCAGTTCAGGGTGCAGCCCACTTCAAAGGCGCGGGAAATATTAATCGATTTCCCCTGTTCAAGGGTCTCGAGTTGCGCCAGCTCCTCGCCATGCTGTTCAACCAGGTCGGCAAAACGCAGCAATATGCGTTCGCGATCCGCAGGCGTGCGCCCGGCCCAGCTACGGGAGACAAACGCACGCCATGCGGACATCACCGCGCGGTCAACATCTGCCGCATTGGCATCCGCCGTGCTGGCGATGGCCTGCCCGGTTGCCGGGTTCCAGACGGTTAAGCGCTTTTCGCTCTCTGCCGCCTGCTGTGCCCCGTCGAGGTACAAACCATGATGTCTGTCTAAAAACTGCTGCACGCTGGCAAGTAGTGCGACCTGTGATGTGGACATACCCCTTCCTTATTGTTCGCGGATAGTGGTTTCAGTCTAAGTCGGGGTCGCCATTCGCGCTTTTTTCTCTGTGACATTCGCTTGTGCCGCTGTGACAGGCTCCGCAATTAAGCCGATTACGCGGACAGAAAATGTGCCGCAGGTAATAGTTCTTTCATATACTCCACCTCCAGCCCTTGCCAGCAGCATCATAAATGCAACAATACAAAAACATTATGATTACAAGGGATGCGCGATGAGTACGGCAAATCGTGGGCAGGATTACCAGCACTGGTTAGCAAGAATCAATCAGGTCTGCGGGCAATTCGCCGCCCGTCCGCTGGATGATAATTTTCACGGTGAGATAGACGCCAGCTATGCGGGCAGCCTGAAAGTCAGTACCGTTACCGCTCGCGGCATCAACCTGTACCGTACCCGGCAAGAAATTAAGCGCGACAACGACGCCTGGTTTTATACCGTTTTCCAGCTTTCCGGCCAGGCGACCGTCGAGCAGGATGGTCGTCAGGCGCTAATCGAAACCGGCGATATCACGCTAATTGATGCTTCCCGGCCGTGCTCGATTGTCTGGCAGCAAACCTCGTGTCAGGCCTCCTTGTTATTGCCAAGAACGCTGCTTGAACAGCAACTGCGCGGCAGCGATATCAGCATTGCCACCCGGCTGGCGAAAAGCCTGCCAATGGTTCAGCTCAGCCAGCGTCTACTGCAAGAAAGTATGAACAGCCCCGAGCTGTCGGCAAGCGAAAGCGAAGCGGCGCTGGAGGCGATTGTCTGCCTGCTGCGCCCGATGCTGCATCATCAGGAGGCTCAACCATCGCGGCGCGATAAGCAGTTTCGCAAAATCATGGATTTAATCGATGAGTCAATTCAGGCGGAACACCTGCGCCCGGAGTGGCTGGCCAGCGAAACCGGGATGTCGGTACGCAGTCTGTATCGGTTGTTTGCTGAAAAAGGGCTGGTGGTCGCACAGTACATTAAGAATCGTCGGCTCGATCTGTGCGCCCGCGCGCTGCAAAGCGCACATGATGACGAAAAGCTGGCGGGGATTGGCTACAGCTGGGGTTTCAGCGATCATAGCCACTTTTCTACCGCCTTTAAGCAACGCTTCGGTATCTCACCGGGAGAGTATCGCAAGCGCTGCCGTTAGCTATTTTTTCAGCCATTTGCCGTTAAGGCCCTGCACATATTCCCCCGGCTGCGCCCTGGCGACCAGCTTCTTCCCGGCCATTTTCGCCACCTGATCCACCGGCAGATTATTGTCATCCGCCAGCTGCTGATAACTGTCGCTGCGGGCAGCGTTGATCTGCTTCACCAGCGCCAGGGTTTCTTTATCCTGCCGCAGCGGTTCAAGATAGCCGTTGAGGGTTTCGCCTACCCGCCCCTGCTGGCGAGCTTCGTTCAAGGTTAAAGCCAGTGCCTGAGTGCTGAATAACACGAGCGCCAGCGTCGCAGTTAACAGTCGTTTTCTCATCATCGCCTCAGAACAGATCGCTACGCGATTTGAGCAGATTCTCAACATCTTTATCCACCTTGATATGAATTTCATGCTCAATTTTGACATTCATATTGATGATGATCGGCTCCTTTGACGCCGCAATCTCAATGCGCGGCGTGCAGCCCGCCAGCAGCATGGTCGCCAGAAAGGCGGTGAGTAGTTTGATCATTATTGTTGTTCCTTACAGGTGTTACTGTCCTGACAGCGCTGCGCGGGCAGTCTGGCATTTTGTTCAAGCCACGCTTGCAAATTGTCACCAAAACGCAAGCTGCGCCACAGGTCAAAAATATTCTCTTCATGGGAATAGTTTAAGTGCACCGTGTTGCTTTTGCCCTCTACCCGGCTGGTGCCGCTAATCGTCGCCTTCAGCGTCAGTACACCAAGGTTATCGAGGTTGATGCGCGTCCACGAGGTGGCAACTTCCATATAACGCAGCCAGTTTATCGCCGCCCCGGCGGAGACGTTATCGGCCACCAACGCGTCGGCGGTGTCTTTATCCAGGCGCATTGTCATCGGCCCCGGATTATTGAACCAGCCGTCCTTGATTATCCATTTATCGTTATTCAGCCACAGCGGCAGCGCGCCGTTAAACGGACCGGAAACCGCAAACTGCTTCACTTTAATTGCGCTAATTAATTCGCTGCTGGAGATGTTTTGCAGACGCAGCAGCGCCGGGTCATGCTGCGGCATCCGCAGCTGCTGCATGGTCAGCTTGCCGCCGAGTATATCGACGCTGACGTTGCTCAGCTGCAGCGGGGCGTCTTCGCTCCACGGGTAAGAGCCCTGGAGATCCGCTGTCAGGTTACGCGAAGTGAACTGGTTGACGATTTCCCCAATGCGTAGCGATACCGGATGACGGGTACCGAGCTGCCAGGTCCCTTCACTAAAGCGGAACGGCAGAACGAAATCGACGCCGTTAATCTGGTTATCCGGCATCCAGGCGCTACCGCCTTTCAGGACGCCGTGCCCGCCCGCTTCAAAACCCTGATCGGCGGCGGCAGAGAACGCCACCTGAGCGTACAACTCGCCTTCGCGCAGATTCATTTTCCACTCAGGCGGCACCAGCGGCTGGAACACGGTTAAAGACTGTTTTGGCCACCACGCCTGTCCACGCAGACGTTCGCCGTCCCAGCGCCCGGTAACGCGTACCGGACCAATGCTTTGCGCATGCAATGAACCGTTGAACTGAAACCAGGTCGGGTCGCGCCCATCGACGTTAAATTTGAGCGTCGAGGGCGGCAGTTCGCTGCCGCCGCTGAAGGTGGTTTTACCGGCGTCCAGCGACAGCGCCCCGGTCAGTTTCGGGTGCTGTTCATCGCGCAGCCAGTGGATCGGCTCTTCCAGCGTCAAACGCGGCGTGCTGACCAGCATGGAGCCGTATTGCAGCTTATCGAAGCCCGTAGACAAGCTGTTGAGCACGATAGCGCTGTCAGTCCACTCGCCCGCGCCTTTGACATCCCAGCGCGCCTGCATCGGCGTGAAATGGCCCTCGCCCCAATAGCGCCACTGCCAGCGACCGCGGTCGGGCATAAAGTTGTCGGCCTGACCGTCAAGATGCAGGGTAAAATCGCCCATTTCCTGCTCATGGGCGCGTAAAATGGCCTGCAGGCGGCCATCGACGCCCTGTTGAGTCACTTTAACACCCGCCAGCGGCCAGCGGATCTCATCAATATTGAGTGAATCGATGACCCGACCGCGCGACCGCAGCAGCGCGCCGGGGTGAAAATTAAGCACCGGCGCGGTGAGCGACCCGCTCAGCTGCGCGGGCAGTTTGGCATAAAAAATCAGATCGCCAAGCTTGGCTTCCCCGGTCAGCTGGAGCGGCATGTCGCTGCTGTCCATGCTCAGCTTACCGGGGCCAATATTCAGCACCGCGTTGCCCTTACCGGCCTGCCCCTGCGTCAGCACGTTCAGCCGTCCGCTGACCTGCATCTGCTCGGTGCCCTGCTGCCAGTTGCCTACCGACAGCGCGACGCGACCGCTCAGCGCATTACCGGCGTATTCGGTGTGCCAGCGGCCATCGCTGATGGCGATACGATCGGGCGTAATTTCCCACGGCAGGTCAAGCATTGGCTCCACTTCACCGCGCGGGGTAACCAACAACTGCCCGCGATTCTCTTGCCACTCGAGCTCGGCATCCACCAGCCCGGGCGCTTGCGCAAACTCGAAGGTGCTGAACAGGTGACCATCGACCGGGAAACCGTCCGGCACCAGCGGCATATGAAACTCGCCCACCAACTTCACCGGGGCCTGATCTTCCACTAAACGCGCGGAAAAGTTGCTGACCGTCAGCGCCTGACCGCGCAGCCGCGCCTGAACAGAGATCTCTTTTCCAGCATAGCCAATATCCTGCTGCTCTGGCGTGAGCGACATCACCAGCCGCCCTTGCCATTTTTCCCACGGCGACAGACGCAGATTTTCAATGGTCAGCCAGCTATAAGGAAGCATCGATTGCCATTCGGCGAGGGTTTTCGGCGCACCGGGAGCGGCTTCGCTCTCCGGCAGCTTGTTCAGACAGGCGCTGTTAACATCCAGCTCAGTGATATGTAAACGCCAGCGACTGGGACGGGACAGCTCGGCATTAGTGACGCGAGCGATTTCGCAGTCGCCCACCAGATAGCGCAGATCGGGGATACGCAGCGAGGTGCGCGTCAGGCGTGGACTGTCATTCAGAGCGATCCGGGTTCCGGCAGGCAGCCAGATCCCCGCCAGCGTGGGGACCCAATGGGTGAGCGTCAACAACAAAGCCAGCGGTAGCAACACGAGTGCTAATAATAGCGCGATGGCGGCTTTATATTTACCCTTCATGGGCAGCTAATATCCTGATTCAAAATAAGTAAAAGCCGAGAGGCCGTTATTGTGGCACGTTCGACCTGCGAGTTAAAGTTTCCGTCCCGTTTAAGCGTAGTCGCCGTCACGTGATTCTCCAGCAAGCTATTGAGCCGATGTTTAGTTTTCCCCTGCGACACTGATTAACATCTGCAATCACAAACGGGCGATCCTGTGGAGTTGATTATCTCGCTGGTAGAGCACGCTCAGCGCCATTATTCATTGGTATTGCTGATGGTTTTCCTGCTGACGTTCACTAAATCCTGCGCCGTTATCTCGCTGCTGATACCGGGCACCTCCGGGCTGCTGCTGTTTGGTACCCTGGCCTCCGTCAGCGTCGGGCATTTCTTGCTAATGTGGCTTAGCGCAAGCCTCGGCGCAATCGGCGGATTCTGGCTCTCGTGGCTGGCAGGACGCCGCTACCGACACCATCTGCATCGCATTCGCTGGCTCAATGCCGAGCGCCTCGCTCGCGGCCAGCTGTTTCTGCGTCGCCACGGCGCGTGGGCGGTCTTTTTTAGCCGCTTTCTCTCCCCGCTGCGTGCCACTGTCCCGCTGGTGACCGGCGCCAGCGGCACTCCTCACGGGCATTTTCAGCTCGCTAACGTCAGTTCCGGTTTGCTCTGGCCGCTAATGCTGCTGATCCCCGGGGCATTCAGTCTTAATATCTGGTAAAAAACATTACCTTTCAAAGAGATTCCTGAACTTGTCGATATGCTCTAGAATTATCACTATAACTTGATGATTAAACTAATTTTGAGTATTTGTAAGATTATTTTAATTATGCTACCGTGACGGTATTATCACTGGAGAAAAGTCTTATGAAAATCGCTGTGTATAGTACGAAGCAGTACGACAAGAAGTATCTGCAGCATGTTAATGATGCATACGGCTTTGAACTTGAATTTTTTGACTTCCTGCTAACCGAAAAGACCGCGAAAACTGCCAACGGCTGCGACGCGGTATGTATTTTCGTTAACGATGACGGTAGCCGCCCGGTGCTTGAAGAACTTAAAGCCCACGGTGTGAAGTACATCGCCCTGCGCTGCGCCGGGTTCAACAACGTTGACCTCGATGCCGCCAAAGAGCTGGGACTGCGCGTGGTGCGCGTTCCGGCCTACTCGCCAGAAGCGGTCGCAGAGCATGCTATCGGCATGATGATGTCGCTGAACCGCCGCATTCACCGCGCCTATCAGCGTACCCGCGACGCTAACTTCTCTCTGGAAGGGCTGACCGGTTTCACCATGCACGGTAAAACCGCAGGGGTTATCGGCACCGGTAAAATCGGCGTCGCCGCGCTGCGCATTCTTAAAGGCTTCGGTATGCGCCTGCTGGCATTTGATCCGTACCCAAGCGCCGCCGCGCTGGACATGGGGGTGGAGTATGTCGATCTTGAGACGCTGTACAGAGAGTCCGATGTTATCTCCCTGCACTGCCCACTGACCGATGAAAACTATCATCTGCTGAACCACGCCGCTTTTGATCAGATGAAAGATGGCGTGATGATCATCAATACCAGTCGCGGTGCGCTGATCGACTCTCAGGCAGCGATTGACGCCCTGAAGCACCAGAAAATTGGCGCACTGGGGATGGACGTGTATGAGAACGAACGTGATCTGTTCTTTGAAGATAAGTCTAACGACGTTATTCAGGACGATGTTTTCCGCCGTCTCTCCGCCTGCCACAACGTGCTGTTTACCGGTCACCAGGCGTTTCTGACTGCTGAAGCATTGATCAGTATTTCGCAAACCACCCTCGACAACCTGCGTCAGGTGGATGCTGGCGAAACCTGCCCGAACGCGCTGGTCTGATTTTCCTTTCCCTTTTGTGCTCCCCCTTCGCGGGGGGCACATTCAGATAATCCCCACAGAAATCGCCTGCGATACAGTTACAATCCCCTTCATTTATTGATGTGATAAATATTTTTGGAGATTAAATGAACAAGTTTGCTGCACTGCTGGCGGCGGGAATGTTGCTATCGGGCTGCGTCTATAACAGTAAGGTGTCGACCGGAGCGGAGCAGCTTCAGCACCATCGTTTCGTGCTAACCAGCGTCAACGGGCAGCTGCTGAAAGCAGGGGATAAGCCACTAGAGCTGAGCTTCGGCGAAAAGATGCCGATAACTGGCAAGATGTTCGTTTCAGGTAATATGTGCAACCGTTTCAGCGGCACGAGCAAAGTCTCTGACGGCGCGCTGAAGGTTGAAGAGCTGGCAATGACCCGAATGTTATGCGCGGAGCCGCAGTTGAATACGCTGGATGCTACACTCAGTAAAATGCTGCGCGAAGGCGCACAAGTCGACCTGACGGAAAATCAGCTCACGCTGGCCACCGCCGATCAAACGCTGGTATACAAACTCGCCGACCTGGTGAATTAATAGTTACCGCAGCTTCCGCCTGCCAGCGCCTGCTCGCTGCAGCGCTTGCCGTTTGGCAATGCGCACATGCCGATAGCGGAGCCATCGAGCTGGCGGGCCACCGATAACGAGCCGCCGACCATCGCGCAGTTTGCCTCACCGCTGCTGCTCATCGCAGCACGCATCCCTGGCGGCACGTGCGCCGCTGTTGCCTGCTGAACAGGTTCATCGTTACTGCTACATGCCGACAGTAACAACGCGGCACATCCGACTAAAAAAGCTGCTCGCATTCTCTCTCCCCTCAGATACGTCTGAAAATGAACAAACCCAAGAATAATAGGCAGCGCAGCGAGCGGCGTCGAGAGGCAAAGTACGTATTTATGCGCCGCATTAACATTTTCTAGCAATTTTTATGCGCAAAGGTTGATCTTATCGAGAAGGCCTGCAAGCAATCGCCCCCACTAATAAATAGGGGGTATCGTGAAAATGCACGTTGAGATATTTCTTAAGTAGCCGACGCGTTGCAGAATGAGTGCATGATTACGCGCACGTAAAAAACTCAGGATCGCCATGTTACGCAATTTGTTTAAATCTGAAGCAGATAAAACCAGAGACGAACTTACGACATTCAGGATCTCACTTTTACCTTTTATCAAACAGTATCAGTTGGAAGATCGTTGGCAGGAAGCGTGTGAGGTCGCGTTTCGGGGCGATGATGCCATAACCTGGATCGAAAAAAATAGCCAACTCACGCGTTCAAGCCTCTTTTTTCAGCGTGCCAAAGAAGAGATGGTTGCTGGTGCATTTGCCGCTTACTTGCTGACGCATGCGCTGCCTCCCCTTTATTCATCGCATCTGAATACGCTGAAGCGTAAAGAACGTACGCTGACCGTTACCGACGATTATGGTGTTGAGCACTATGAAAAGTGGTTTAGCGAGCTGGAATACTTCTTCGAACACGTCATTAAATACGACCTGAACCACTGGATTGAACAACACCAGCAGCAACTTAATCAGCTATGGCCGGACAACAACCCGGCAGAGTCAGTATGGGGGTCTGGTCGCGTTAGCTATCGCGCGTTCACTTTACCCAGGCAGTTCGAACGTCTAGTCAGGCGCGAGATCCTGCGCGTGGTGGACGAAATGCCCGAACCGCATACGCCAGGCTATAACCCCCATTTAAGCGGGATCGACTATGAGCACTTTGTCGCCAGCTGTTTTGAAAAAGCAGGCGCCGCCTGCCAGGTGACGCGCGGCAGCGGCGACCACGGTCTGGATATTCTGGTCGATTATAGAGGATGTCGACTGGCGGTCCAGTGCAAACACTATCAGGGAAAAGTCGGCAATAAAGCGATTCAGGAAGTCTTCGCCGCGAAACAATTCTACGATTGCCTGCTGGCCATGGTGGTCAGCAACAGCGAGTTTACCCCCCATGCCAGACAAGCGGCGCAAAAGCTGGATGTGTATCTTTACCATCATGATGAAATAGCCGCGTTTATTCAGATTCTCGATGAGTGGATTGATGCGCCTGATGTTAGCTAACTGCTCAGTGAATCAGTTTGCGGATACTGACTCAGATCGCAAAGCGCCCTCACCATGAAGCCATGGTGGGGGCGCTATTTTGGCTCTCATTTCAGGTTGCTAAGTTAACTAACTACTGCGAGCCCAGAATTGAGGGATGTCCAATCACATACAAAACTGATTATTTTAATCACTTGAAATACCTCGAATAATATTTGAATTACGCATAACAAACGCATGAAAACGTGACAGAATAACACCCGTCATGCCGCCATTTCTGTCCAAATAATACCCATAACGAACAACTGTCTCGCCTGTACCGGCCGGAACGATAAAGTCCATTGACTGGATTTCCATACTGCCATCCTCCTGTTTATATAAAACGCCATCAATGGATAGGGCACAGGTCATAGGGCCACCGCCCGAAGTATCGCCAGTACCCAGCATGAGAATGCAGTACCCTAATTTACCCATACTCAACGAACCGTTCCCATAATTTTTATATTCCATACCAGCCGTGAGCGAGCCTCCCCCAGATATATTAACTGAGTCATCCTGGCGGAGCGCCCCCAAAAGCTGTACCCGCTGCTCAAATGGTTGACGATCTACAGCGAGCAAATCAAACCAAATCCACTGTGCTTTCGGAAAACGACGAGAGCGATGCTGAGAAATATTAATAGCCCATGATCCAATATCCCCTACAATCTTATTAGCTCTTACAGTACCGAGGATATTGCAACTCTCATTTATAACGACATTGTTTAATGTGCCTGTATCAGCCTGGATTTCACCACGAACAATAACGTTATTGAATTCACTGCCGCCATTTTTGGTAATACTCCAGCCGCTTTTTCCGGTTACATAATTAGTAGATGAAAGTCGTTCAGTGATTTTCCCAATATCAATTGTGCCATTTTTAATACGTGCACTATCGATGTACAGCTCATTACCTTCCGCAATCATCACTGGTACGGCGGTTTTGCTGGTGTCATTAAAAATAGAGAAACGATCGGCGTTGAAAATGATGTCACTTGTCGAACCGTCGCTACCTAACACCATCCCGGCTCCTACTTTCTTCCCGTTGTTGGTTTCAACTTTGATGGAATACATGGAGCTGATTTTATTGTTGGTATCGACCAGGGTGTTACCCTGGGCCTGTACGGTCGAGGACAACGTACCAACGGTGCTGTTCAGGCTCGTGAGGCTGTTTGCCGTTGATGTGATCTTCCCTTCTGCACTGGTCACCCGGCTGGTCAGTGAATTCAAAGCCCCGGCATCGGCTTTACCATTCAGCGAACTCTGTAAGCTGGTGAGCTGCTGACTCTGCGCCGTGATTTTGTTCTCTGCATCTGTTACCCGCGTGGTGAGGCTGTTGACCGCTGTGGTACTGGCATCAGCCACATTCAGCGCATCCTGGGCGTCAGTGATATCTGTAATGACAACATCATCGATATACAGGTCGTAGCCCGGCGTGCCGCTGCCCGTCGCACCGCGTGTGGAAATCCACACCACCCCGCGTGTCCTTCCCGTTCCGTTCAGCCGGGCCTTACCACTGAATTTCACCCACATCCCGCGACTGCCCAGACCACTTTCCGTTATCGTGACAGCCCCCTGCCAGCTGTTCTGCCCAGCCGCATTCTGACCCTGAATACCGACTATCGTCTGCCACCCAGACGACGGGGACTGGTCCGCAGGCATCATCGCCCACAGCTCAATGCTGTACACCGCGTTCTCGCGGATACTCGACCACGGACCTATCTGCTTGTCGCTGTTGCCCCCGTTGTTCGCTTCACGGCGCAGCCGCAGGCTCCTGCTGCCGTTAAATTTCTGCGCCGTCGTCACGACTGCGGCGCTGCCGTATAGCTGCTGGCCATCCGCATAGCTCTCCAGCGAGCCGTCAAACCACGGATTAGATACCTGGTTGCGCAGCGTGCTGATACTGCCTGACAGCGACGTGATGCTCTCTGACTGCGTGGTCAGCGTGTTTTCCACCTGGCTGACCCGGTTCGTCAGCGTGTTCACCGCGCTGCTGTCCGCTTTCTTACCGATATTCTGGTTCGCCGTCGTCAGCCCGTTCTGCAGGCTCGTTATCGACCGCCCCTGGCTGGTCAGCGTGCCCTCTGCTGAATCCACCCGTGATGTCAGCGCGCTCACTGCCGCCGCGCTGGCGTTGTCCTCCGGCGCTTCACTCCACGCCGTCGGCACATTTCCCCGCTCGAACTTCGGCGAACTCAGGTACACCGTCTGGTCTGTTGAACCCGGCTGAATACGTGCAACAATCAGCTTTTTACTGCCGCTACCCGTACTCTGTGTCCATTTCACCCAGTAACGCTGCCATTCCGTCGTCAGAGTGAAATCACACAGCCCGTCTGAGTTGGTGAACGTGTTGCCCTGGCTGCTCACCGACTTTTTCGTGCTGTTTGGGCTGTAGAAATGGCTCCGGACTTTCTGCCCGTTTACCGCCGCCTTCGCGTAAAAACTCAGCACGTACTCCGTTCCGTCCACCGGCGCGGACAGGTCGACACTGATAAGGTCACGGTATGCGGCTCCGGCTTTCAGCGTGAATGCCATCACCCCGTTGCCGTTGTATTTTTCCGCACTCACATTGCCATATCTGGCCAGACGGCCGGAGTCGGGGATATTGTTCGTCCCGCCTACATCCAGCGCATTCAGCGAGTTTTCCAGCGAGGTGATCGCGTTGCCCTGGGTGGACAGCGTGCCCCCCTGTTGGGTCACCGTGTTCTGCAGACTTTACAGCGCCGTGGCATCCGCTTTTTTAGTGACGTTAGCGTTGGTCGTCGAAAGATCGTTCGTCAGTTTTGTCAGAGACTGGCCCTGACTGGTGAGCTTATCTCCATGCTGGCTGACAGTAGACTGCAGACCCGTAATGGCACTGCTGTTTGCCGCCACGCCCGATTCGGCTTTCCCCACGCGGTTAGACAGCGATGTCAGCGAATTTCCCTGGCTGGTTAACGTGGTGCCCTGCTGTTCCACTTTTTGCGTCAGTGACTGCAGGGCGCTGGCGTCGGCTTTTTTCCCGAGCGTGGTTTCCAGCCCGCTGATTTTGCTGGCCTGTGCGCTCTGAGCGGTCGACAGGGAACTCAGCTCCTCTGCGACGGTGGATTTATTCTCGTTGAACTGCGTCTGGAGAGACTCCCGCGCCACGACTTCAGCCCGGTCGGCGGTGATCCGCGCGTTCATTTCCTGATACAGCAGGCCGGAGCGTAAATCGCTCAGGCTGTTACTGTCAGTGGTTCCCCTGATCTGTGCCGCCAGCGTGGAGCGTTTCAGCACCTCCGCTTCATCTGCCTGCGTCCGCGCCATCTCCTCATTGCGTAACGCCGCCGTACTCGCCGCCGGTGCCGGTCGCCCGACCGATATCCAGTGGATCAGAAAATGGTTGTCGGCGTTCTGCCCCTGAGCCAGATCCAGGCGAAAACGGCGGACCGTGCCGGATGCATTCCAGTTCACATCGGAGATGGCCACCACGCTGATACCATCGCCGTCAAACTCCTGCCCGGCGATTGTCACCGAGCGGGTATCACTCCAGCCAGTTTCCTCTGTACCAATCCAGTAAAGCCGCCCTTTCCATGCCGGATTACCCACGCGTTTAATACGCAGCATCACGGTGCGATAGGAGGAAGCCGGAATAGTTTGCCCGTTTGGCGAACGGCAGGAAGCGGTGCTGTTCAGTGCTTTCAGCCAGCCGTCGTCGGTGATTTGCATCGGCACCTGACCGGCATCGTCCTCGGTCCACCCTTCATTGCTGTCGCTAAAATACCAGATGCTGTGTGAGTCGAATTGCTGGCCACTACCGGCGGAAATTTCAGAAATCTGACGGGCCAGCGACTCGTCGCCATCCTGAATAATCGTCTGCAGAGTATCAATGACGGCAACCCGCTCGTTTTTTTCATTCAGTAACTGGTCTGCCGCCTGCGCGGCTTTCGCGTTAACATCCGCGATACGGTCGGCGGTCTCCTGTTTTACCGCTTTGTCCCAGCCTGTATTCGTCTGGGCGATGGACTGTTTCAGGCTGTTTTCAACCGTCTGCAGCTGGGATTTTAACGCGGCATCCCCCTCGGTCAGTGTTTTGTTGACGTCAGTTATCTGCTGGTCAACGGAAGCATTAATGTCGCTCACAGCATCGGTGATACTCTTGTTCACCGCCGTGATATTCTCGTTGAGCGTCTGGTTTACGCTGTTGATATTTTCCGTTATCGATTGATTAACCGACGCTATCTGCCCGTCAACCTGGCTCCTGATCTCCGTGACGGTATCATCAATACTCTGGTTAATATCGGTAACCTGCTGCGCGACTTCTTCACGAATAGCATCAGCGGTTTTTGTCAGCTCTTTGTGGGTCTCCTCAATATCCCCCTGGGCTTCCTGCCAGGCTGGTGTGTCCTTAATAGCATCCGTCAACTGGTCGTAATATTCGCTAATGTCATCACTGGCCTGCCCCTGAACCCAACTTGTCCACGGGCTTTCATTGCCAAGGCGATCGACAATACGCGCCCGGTACCAGAACGCTGCAGCAATCTGCAGGCCCATCTGCTGATACGATTTCCCCGGATATGCTATGTCAGACAGCGTCATCGCTCCATTGCCTGTCTGATTTGGGCTGTACTGCAACTCGGTTTTCTGCGTATCCCCGCTCCCTTCCGGGAACGCCCAGTTCAGTTGTACACCATGCAGGAGCGGTGTGGTGGTCAGCGCCAGTGGCGCCGATGGCAGGCCAGTTTTTCCGCTCAGCGTTTTCTCGGCTGAATACGCCCAACCGCTGGAGACCTCTGCGGCATTGATAGCGCGCACTCTTACCGTATATCGCCCGGAATAAATTCCGCCGACATCAAACGATGTGACAGAACTGCGAGGAACATTTACCCAGTTACCTTCATTGCGACGCCACTGTGCTTCATAAGCAATGGCATTTTTTACTGTCGCCCAGTGAACCTGTAGTGTTTCAACGCTAATGCCCTGATTAACCACCGAATAGGACTCAACGACAATATTAGCTGGTGCACTTTGATTTACCGGGGGAATAACGCTGACCGGTCGACTGTCGATAACCGCGCCGGTATCAATCCTCGCATATTTATCAGGATCGTGAGCGGCTGCGGAAATAGTGAATGTACTATCGTTATTATCTTTAACACTCACAACCCGATATTGCTGAACCTTCAGAGAGTCAGATTCTACAGCCCACACGCATTCTGTTTCCGGTACTTCAGTATATTCGGTAGTAACGGTGACAATATACCCATCGACATCCTGAATAGTCCGGCTTTGCGTCGCACCTGACGGCAGGTTCATCAACAGCCTATCGCCCGCCTTTGCTTCCGTTTTACGATCGAGCGTAATGACACAGCCATCCACTTTACTGGTGCGGCCCCCGTTGACTTTACCCGCCAGCATTTCGTCCGCCACCGCAATGACATAACCGGGTTGCGGAATATTACCGTCGAGTCCGACGGAGAACGTCACTACACGATCTTTATTGTTGGTCAGGATCCCCCAACGCCCTTTACGGTTAGCTTCCGACTGGCGGGTACAGCCAATCGCCGTTAGTTCAAGCTGATTGAAGCCATAGCGAGCCACCAGCGGCTGCTCAAAAACCGGCTCCATCGCATCAGCATATTCGTTCTCAGGATCGGACCAGGAAACCAGCGCGTTGGTATAACGCGTTTTGCTGCTACTGCTGGCATACTGAAAACGACCATTAATGACGTTAGCTCTGGTGTAGGTGTAGTCGATATCGCGAGGCATATCGGCCAGCGCTATCACCTGATCGCCACTCCAGCAGGTCATGCCGCGGAAAATAGCTGCAAAATCTCGTAACACCGTATAGGCGTCGTTGCGATCCTGAATATAGACGTTACAAAGATAGCGCGGCTCGGTGCCATCACCGCCCTTACCGTCAGGCACAGGTTCGTCGCAATAACGAGCAACCTGATATAACGTCCATTTATCGATATTTTCTGAGGTAAGACGGTTTCCCAGACCAAAACGATCGGTAACGATCAGATCGTAAAAAATCCATGCTGGGTTATCTGTCCATGCCCATTTAAACGCGCCCGTCCAGATACCAGAATACTGTCGGGTTTCGGGGTCATAATTGTCAGGAACGCGAATAACGCGCCCGCGAGGACTACAGGCGATTTTGGGGATTGAACCATTAAACTGGCGGGAGTCAAACTCCACGTACAGCAAGGCCGTATTGGGATAACGTAGCTTTGCATCGAGAATCTCAGCATAACTTTGCAACGTCATGACATCGCCAATTTTTGAGGTGCTGACGTCTTCTGTGACCTTACGCAGGCGCAAAACCCAGCCCGTATTCGCCCGGGGTAAATCAATTCGATGGCATCGTTCATAACCAGAAGAGGTTTTACCAGTAACCGCGCTTTCCAGCACCGTCTGCCAGCTACCGCCGTCAGTTTGTAAATCGACAGAGTAGCTCACGGAGTTACCCATCAGATCGCCGTTATCTTCTTGTTTAAATAAAGATGGCCATTTTAAGCGCAGACGCACGGCAGAAAGCTGAGTATTACTAAAAGAATGGGTCCATGCCGTTTTACTGGATATTTCCGTACCTACGTTAATTTCATTTTCTGAACCTGGGATCCCCTGAATATAATTCTGTGCCTGCGTTCCTGGACGAAATTCCCAGGCTACACCGCTAAAATTTTGTGAACCGTCGGAATTTTCCAGCGGCGTACCGTCAAGATAAATATCTTTAGCGGTGAGCGCACCGGCGAATTCACCTTCGCCCAAAGCAAGAAGAATTTTGGCTTTTGCTACAGATTGCAAATCATCTGGCTGTTCCGTTGGGGTACGCGGACTCGAACTCCCGCCCTTGCGCCCTTTAATGAGGTGCTGTGTCATAGATATTATGTCCATAAAAAAACCACCCGAAGGTGGCCAGAAAAAGAGAGGGACCGGATATTTTACTGCTGGTCTTCTACATAAATTCCAGCGGTAATAATTGCACCGCCGATTCGCCTTTTGCCGTATAACAGCGGCACCGGATATCCCTGTGCAGTGGTATTTGTCACACCACCGAAGGCGTAAGAGGCTTTATTTTCAGGGGATTGTTGGCTGGCTAACCCTGGAACCTGAGGGGAAAGCATCTGAAGCACGCCGCCAAGTGCCATTGAAGCCCCCAGCATTGCAACGCTACCCCAACCGGAGCCGGCAGCCATCGCGGCCAATATGCCTCCAGCGCCCATTGTCGCGATTGAGGCGATCGCAATCAAAGCCACACCTAATATCGTTTGTAAGACGCCAGCCTTTTTACTACCGATGACAACAGGAACAATTCGTACTACGTTATCATTAACTGGGAAAGGAATATCATTTTCTCTGATATTTTCGCTCCCTTTAAATACAGCATACGTCAACCCCATTGCTTTACTGTTGTTCATGAATTGTTCAAACCCATGAATAGTACAGCATAAGGCTCTGATTGCTTCTGAGGTTGTCGCAACCATCCGAAAATGCGATTTACCGAACTGTTTACCCAAAATACCACCCAGCTCGATCCTGACCATACGTTCTTGCATAGATAGATACTCTCTCTGTCTGTGGTTTTATTTTGGCGATACCAAAATAAAACATAACTTCCATTTTGCCATGAATAAAAAACCTTAGATATACAATGTATATACACTAACGTTAAGCATGAAAATCATCTCAAACCCATTGATTCAAAAATCAGATATTAATTAATAAATAGACACGTTATGGCTTAAGATAAAAAAGACATTCACAACTACTCATCGTCGCCATTCAAGCATTCAACCAGACCTGTTATAACGCAAAACCTTCACCGTTCTTTCCTGCCAGTATCCACCGTAAGGTACCCGCTGGCTCAAGTGACCATACAGATGATGTAGTAGCATATTACCCTCCAGCAGAATACCTGCGTGATTCCACTTATTCGCCTGCACCTGCATGATAATCATATCACCGGGTTGCAGCGGGCCAGAAAACTCACGAAATCCGCATTCATACCAGCAATCATGGTAAAAGTTATCAGGGTAATCATCTTCCCACCACGGATAATCCACCCGGTAGTCCGTCAACTCAACACCATGCTGCTGGCGAAAATAACTCATTACCAGCCCCCAGCAATCATAGTGACCAAGAACAAACGGGCGCTCCAGTAGCGGCAGTTCCCCCCGAGGATAAATCGTGCGGAGATCACCTTCCGGCCAGCTAAAGATATGCCAGGGTAGCAACATCGCGTCACACTGAGCTTTATCCAATTCGCTTGGCTGGGTTGTAGCATCAGGATGGCTGTGCACAATCCCCGTGACGGTACCCCAATCCTCTGTCTGAGCATAATCCTCCGGCGCAAGGACAAAATGCTCTTGTGGATCGTCAGCAATATTACGGCAGGGAAAATAGCGTTCTACCCTTCCTCTTTGCGCAATGGCACCGCAGCATTCACGAGGATACTCCTGCCGGGCATGCTCCTGAATAGCCCTGATAACCTTCTGGCGCATATTAACTCCGAATTAAAGACGTGCCGGGGAAACCTCCAAAAGGTAGCTCGTTGTCTTCACCAAAGCGTAATTTACAGGCTGATAAAGTACCGTTGCAGACATCCAGCGCCGGGTCGGTAACAGATATATTATTTTTATCAAAATATCGCTGACCGGTATAATCACAGCCATCACCACTGCGGTATTTGTTTCTGATACACCAGGTACAGATAGAATGTAGCTGGCGAGTTGGGATCATGATCCCTTGCAAATCCATTGGGCTGGCAAGAGTGAACTCAATCGCTTCATTCGTTTCTTCACTTTTGGCATCAATAAAAAAGACCTTTCTTTTTTCCTGCGTGGGATCGGCAGCCGCATTCCCCTCAGGAAAATTACGTGCATCAAGATATTTTGCCAAAGTATCGTGTACCGTAACCTTCGCCTGAACCAGATCATCGTAATAAAGACACAGAGCAGTAATTGAGGCATCAATATTTGCCACCTTAAGCGATGGCTGCGCGTCCCGACCGCTGGTGGTAGACTCAATACCTTCAATAATACAAGGCCATGGCATATATTCATTTCCTTGCCACCAAATGGGTTTGGCAGGTAAACGAGTCTCATCGCCGCCCGCAGCCAGAATCTCGGCCTCGCTATGAGCGATATTGTGTCCGTGGAAATATAAGACATCATCCATTCCAAAGACGCTGCCATCAATCTCCAGCAAGCGTATTTCATTCCCTGGTTCAAGTTTTTGATAATCAGCTGTAATCATGGTGCATATGCCTGGTTAAATGTGGCGGTTACCGTCATAACCTGACTTGATAATGGTGAAAGCTTTAATGAGTCGGGGCTGACGCGATAAAGTCCAGATTCACCCGTTGGTGAATCCCAGATAAACGATTTCGTTACATGGCGGCGCATAAATTCGAGTACCGCTAATATCTCTTCCTTTTCGCCGGTTAATGTCACCGGCCAGGTTTGTTTTTCAGAATGTATACCATCGCCCACAATCTGCTGGTAGCCATCACCAAAACTAGCCTCACGGACGTTAAAATTAAAATCTCCTTGCAAACCCGCTTGTATTTGCGTTCGCCAGTTAAAAGTTTCTATTGCCATATCATCTCCGGGAATCAAAAAATTAACGCGCGTGGTTTGCATTCCAGATAAGTCCACCCGGCCTCAATTCATTCGCCACACCAGCACGAACTGAACGGTCGATAGTCTGCTGCCAGGCGCGATTCACCGCGCCACTATTGTCCGTCGATTGAGGTTCTGAACTCTGATTCTGAATAAGTACTGAGGTCTGAATGGTAAGTGGCCCTGCGCCAGAAGAACCCAGTCCCTGCATCGATGCCGTTCCCACATAACCACCGCCCGCATACCCCTGCGCGCCGCGCATCATGGCGTAAAGATTGCCAATCCCTATCGCCGAGGTCGCCTCCTTGGTAAAAACAAATTCGCCGCCATGAACAATCCCTCTTGGCTCATATTTACCACCGTCTCCGGTATATCCGCCTCCGGAATGACCAGTGAAAACTTTACCGATGGATGCTACCCAACCAATGCCGGAATTCGACATCGCGTTAAAGGAAGCCTGCATGGCTTTTACCAACAATAATTGGCTAAGCATCTTCAGCGTCCCTTTCAGAAAGGTCATCAGAAAATCGCTAAAATTCGCCTTTCCTGTGGTTATATATTCCACCAGCGAGTTTCCCATTGAGCTAAAAGCGTCTTTAGCTAAATCCTTAAGCTTGCCATGAACGTTTTCTCCATCCTTAAGGAATGTATCCCACGCTTCTTTGGCTCCTGCCATTAAACCGCCAAGCCAATCGCTCTTCCTCCCTTTTTCCTTATCATCGTCAGAACGCTCTTCCATAATTGCGCCTGGCAGAAAAATTTTGGGCGTATTACCCACATCTTCTTTTGGAGGGCCACCTATTCCCGCCAGTGAATCCCAATAGCTTTTAGGACCTGACGTGATATTGTAGGTCTCATCCTCAGATTTCTTTACCATATCCTGAAGTATTGGCCCCATTCTGGCTGGAGGAAGGGGTAACGTCTGCATTAACCTTTTCAGGCCATCCGTATGCTTTTTCTGGATATCTGTTGCAGCACGAAAAGTCTTATTAAACTCTTCACTTTTACGGCTGGCAACAGTGACTTTCTGTTGATATTGATCCAGAAGTCGGTTGCTTTTTTCCAGCTCACTGTTATTCATGCGCAGTGTTATTGTTGTATCACCCGCCATTGACTTTCTCCTGAAAGAATAAACCAGGCGATAGCCTGATTTAATTTAATTAATAAATAGAACATCCTTCCGATGAAAATCCTGACTAGTTCTGTAGTTTATTCAGGATATTCAACGCCACCCGTTCCATTATCTGAAGATCGTTTATTGCGGTTACCTCGTCAGCTACATCATAAACCCTCATGAGCCATGCAAGGACATTATAATCCAGACCGATGACCCCTCCCGGGCTGGTGCGCCACTGCGTGCTGACCGCGCGAAAAACCACAAATGCAGGCCAGATATCAGGCCAGACGTTGATAACAACATCGTCATAGTCTTCGGCTGTCAGACCGAATGCGCTAAGCTCATCCGCTGATGGTTCAGGCGTATAGAATGCAGAGGCAACCGCAATCAGTTTTTTTCGCGATTCCCCGTCAGCTCCTGATAATAGGTGGTCATTATTGCTTTAACCGCCCCCGGATAGTTATCTATCAGTGTTCCCATATTTTCTCGCGTACAGGGTTCAGATAATGCCCAGTCGTCGACGATCTCCAGTAAAAAATCACTGGCGGTTTTCTCGTCAATATTTTCAAGTTCTGCCAGCTCTTTTATTGGCCGATGCTTAAATGTAAAATTCAGTACTCCGTCGTCTTCACCAGCTCGGGGAATAATGACATCCGCTTTAAAAACAGGTTTAGGTTGTAATTTGAAGATAGCGCTCATAAGTACCCTTAAAAAAGGCTCCCGCAGGAGCCTAATCGAATTTATTTTGTGTTCTGCGGATAAGGAAAATTATTAATCTTCCGATTTGTAGAAGGTAATATCCCGCGAGTGAATGGAAAACGCGACTTGTACGGTTTCAACACTATTTACAGCCGTCACCGGTTGCGGATCAAACGACGGAACACCGGACCAATAGCGGTACTCTTTCGCATTCGGAACAAACATGCGTAGCGGTAAAATTTGGCCATAACGATCCGCCATACTCAACACGTTGTAGATTGCTAATGAAGCATCATGGGCTAACGTGAAGGTTTGATTTTTAGCCGCCTTAAAAGTACCAATATTACGCTGGCGATCGTCTGCCAGAAACTGTACCTGTGCATACTGCTGTTCACCACCTGATTGCGCGACTTCTGTAATCTGTGGAATCTCAGTCCACTCAGTGATTTTCTGTAATTTCCCGCTACCGGCATGAGCAGGGAAAAAATTCCTGTCGCTAGAGTTAACAACCGAAATGGTTACGCTATTCGTTGTTTGCGCGGTGATTCTGGCAACTAAACCATCGATAAGTCCCCATCCCGAAGAAATAAGCACGACATCATCAACCTTAAGGTTATGATTTTCAGCAACGGTAAAAATAGCCCCTTCGGCATTAGAAACCGTACTGACTGAAACTGGATTACTCAGGCCGGAGCCAACAAAAACGGTCGAGCCATTAGGCAGAGCAAAAGCCATAATAATATCTCCATTATTGATATTTAAATTTTAGAATGTACTTTATAAAAATCAGTTTGTTTAATTATGACTTATTGTTATGCATCATAATTATTACGTTTTAAAACTATTTCCCCCGTTAATTTATTATGAGTTTTCGGAGCTGCCATTGTGCAATACGCTATCAGGGATGCGTTTGGTTACTGGTTCATTTTCAAAAATCTTCATGCCATACTGCCCAATCCACGTCGCATTTTGGTTAATATTACTAAAAATAAACTCCATAACTTCAAGCATTAACTCTTGAATTAAAGTTGCTGAGTTATCACGGCACCAGCTTTCGATCGAAGTCAGAAGAGGATCGGAGCCATTAGCAATGAACTGCTCGCCAATACTATAATGCTTTGTTTTGTTTTCATCAGTAATGCAATGCAGCTTACTGATTTGTAGAATCTCCGCGGATGGCCCAACAGTTTGAACAGTGAGCGTTACAATTTTATTCCCTGTTTCCTCAACAACAGTGGATGAGTAAAACATTGAAAGAGTTAAATCATTAGATGTATACATTTATTTTCTCCAGGTAACAGTTACGGTACTAATTATAGTAGTAAAACATTTGAGTTAATCGCATTCAGAGGTTCGTCATTAAATATTACATAGCTATTCTCGCTTTCAACCAGCCATATACAAATGATTCATTGGAATCATACTTTTCAACCAGCTCCAGATAATACTGTCCCTGGCTACAATTCAGTGCTCGAAGTAATACGTTCTCTCCCTCTTTCCCTCTGCGGATAAGATAAAGACTCAACGCATTTAAGGTTCTGGGGCCAATAACTCCATCCGATATGAGATCCGGATAGAGCATTCCACGATGATTAAAAGCATTTAGCCACCGTTGAAGCCACTTGCTTGGTAATGACGGTCCCATGTTGACACCGGCATCACACAACTTTTCTGCGAGCGTGGTAGATATCTCCGCAACTTGATCGAACCGGGGCGCAATCCAGTAGTCAGCATTGAGAATATCCAGCGCCCGCTGGCGCGTCAGCTTTCGCATATCGCCATCATAGCCATGGGCCCGGGCGGTCACCTGAGTAATTCCCCAGTTTGTCGCCCCACCTTTATCATCCGGATGATTTACATAACCGCCCTCCTTATCCAAAATGGTATTAAAAATATCATCTTTGTTCATACATGCCTCATTTATCAATTAAATGTGCAATATTCCCTTTCGCACGAAATACAGCCATAAAAACAAAAAAATTGACTACAACAACCAACCAGTGGGTCGACTCATATAAGCCGAACAAATAGCGAAACGGTATGCTGGCATAGGTAATCACGAGTAAATATGCTGTACACGATACCCATGGCCGATATCTCCTGAGCTGAGCACGGCGATAAAACATCAAATTTAGGGTAATAAAAGAACAGAGAACTGAATTAACCAGTGCAGGAAGGTTATTTTCCATTCGTACGCTCATTATTATGCCGGGTTAATATTTTGTACAAATCGGTTAGTTCTTGATTATTCAGAAACGTGAGGATCTTAATAATAAGTGCAGATATCAGCACCGCACCCAGCGCGTCTAATGGCCTTTCACTATACCCTGTCCAGGATGCCAGTTTCGTCCCGATTAACCCGGCTCCCAGGACACCAACAATAAAGGAAGTCATGAAATAAGCGGCCAATCGAAAGCGGGTAATATTTACCGCAGTTGCCACATAAAATACCGCACCAGCAAAAGCCCCAAAAACAACGCCATAATCAATACCTGTTACCAACCCAAACATACCAGCTCCCATTAGTCCACCAGCAACAACTAGCGATGTACCGGAAACAGGATCAGACATTTATCCTCCCTTCTTTCACTGTGAGTGATAATGGTAAATACCGAGGTGCAGAATAATTTTTCATACTTACACTACGGTTACCTCGCCGTTATTTTCTTTCTTTTTTGTAAACCAAGTGCATAGATCGCCCGATGGCAAAGATAGTCAGCGGATTCTATATATTTATGCCCGAAATCTTGTTGATAAATAATTGCCGCTCGCTCAATTTGGCGTTTGTATTCTTCACGTTGCCAGATGACATCCTGAGCAATAAATTTTATAGGCACAGCGTTATCAATAGAGTCCGGCGTATGATGTACTCCTTTGGCCTGAATCTGAGCACGACCAGGCGTCGGTCGATGCAGAACATCTGCAGTGAGGGTTTCAGGATTTTGCAAGTGCGAGCGACGTTCACGGCGTCGGCCCGCAGCAGAACCCTTAAACGCGGTTCGACGGGACATAACAGCCTCCTTAATGATCTTTGGTGGTACGGTCATAGCGGAGACATTCGCTTAAACGAGCCTTATTGGAAACCCCATCCCAAAGTTCATTATTTGAGGAAACTGGCTTTTCAGCCACGTAGATTCATTACTGAATCGTTGTATCTCATCATCAGGATGATTGAGTTAAATCGTGTTGATGAAATAAAGATACCTTAAGGTTACCTAAAAATAAATACCTATAGGTATATTTTTACATTAAAAATGATAATCACATGAAAATAAAGGATTTTTATGCATAACTTATTTGACGGGAGAGTCGGAAAGGAGATGGAAGAGTACAAGTGTTGCCTATGCGATGGCATAAGCAACCCTGATAGCGAAGCCCGTGGAACATTCTCAATAAGGCTTTGACACGACGCATCTGCACGCCTGACGTGCAGGCCGAATTTACACGAAGCGTTTAACGCTGTGGCTATAGATAACGCGACCGATAATTTTCAGATATTGTTCATGGCTTTCGCCAATCGTCCAGTCGGCATATTTACTGTTATCTGAATGCACAAGCAGGCCATCGGCAGTGAACTGTAGACGTTTTACCAACACCGCGCCTTTAAATGAGAAGACATAGATGCCGTCACCTTCGAAGTAATCTTTCGATACATCAATAAAGATATAGTCGCCAGTTTCAATCGTGCCTGACATGCTATCGCCGGATACCGTGATCACTTTGATATTCTCTGCGGGTCGGTTACCAAAAAGCCTGAGCGCGCCGACGGAGTCATAGGTGATACTGCTGACGGTTTCATCAACTTCACTTGAAACAATGCAACCGGGTCCAGCGCTGGCTTGTGCATCCAGAACTTCAATAACGTATTGTATCTGTGGTGAGTTTTCCACTCGTTCGCCCACGCTATCAATACTCCCGGTAATACCGTCCATCCATCCACGGGGCAGATTGAATGAAGATTCAATAAGTTCGACCATCTCGTCAGCTATCCTTTTCTTTTGCTTCTTACCTTCGGGGTAGAGCATCCGTGAGACATAAGAAGGCTCCCGACCAATGGTTCGGGCCACATCAACGGCTTTTCCGCCACATAAATTATCGCGGATATAGAGCAGGCGTTGCCGCCGGGTTTCGTATTTGTCCATAGGAGCGATTTTAACGTCATTTACCATCAGGTGGGCAAAATATAGCAAATACTCATAAAATTACCTATAGGTAATCATCATCAATGCCCACGCTTCATCATCTTCCAGGTGCCGAACGGAAATCGACAACATTGCTACTTATGGAAAAATGGCGCACTCAATTTTGGTGTAGGGTGTCGTCCATACGCGAGTCTCTATGCTCAAGCTGAACTAATTTATCTAACTTATGGATTTTGTAGCGCCTGGAGATCAAAAAAGCCTGGTTCTTTGGCGTCTATACTAAAACAAGCAGTCGCAAACGGGGTAACACAGCGCTCGTCAAAAATGAATTGATAAGAATCCTGTAAGGTTGCGCTGATGTCGGGTTGCAAGAAAAACATAAGCAAATGCTCAGGGAGTGTCCTTGAGCATAAATTTTATATTTATCAAAAATTAAGCAATGTGAGTATTGAATATGATCACTATCGACGGTAATGGCGCGGCCGCCTCAGTCGCGTTTCGCACCAGTGAAGTTATCGCCATCTACCCGATTACGCCCAGCTCCACGATGGCGGAACAGGCGGACGCCTGGGCTGGCAACGGGCTGAAAAACGTCTGGGGCGACGTTCCCCGCGTCGTCGAAATGCAGTCGGAGGCCGGGGCAATTGGTGCCGTACACGGTGCGCTGCAAACCGGTGCCCTCTCGACCTCTTTTACTTCATCGCAGGGTTTACTGCTGATGATCCCGACGCTGTACAAACTGGCAGGCCAACTGATGCCGTTTGTTCTGCACGTCGCTGCCCGTACCGTGGCAACCCACGCGCTCTCTATCTTCGGTGATCACTCTGATGTGATGGCTGTGCGCCAGACCGGTTGCGCGATGCTCTGCGCCAGCAGCGTCCAGGAAGCGCAGGATTTTGCCCTGATTTCGCATATCGCCACGCTGCAAAGCCGGGTGCCATTTATTCATTTCTTCGATGGTTTTCGCACCTCGCACGAAATCAATAAAATCGCTCCGCTGGCCGACGATACCCTCCGTAGCCTGCTGCCGCAGGATAGGATTGACGAACATCGCCAGCGCGCGCTGAATCCGGAACATCCGGTGATCCGTGGTACCTCCGCCAACCCGGATACTTACTTCCAGTCCCGCGAAGCAACTAACCCGTGGTACGACGCGGTTTACGATCATGTCGAAACCGCCATGAACGATTTCGCCGCCGCCACCGGACGCCAGTACAAGCCGTTTGAGTTCTACGGCCATCCGCAGGCAGAACGCGTCATTGTGATCATGGGCTCGGCCATTGGTACCTGTGAAGAAGTGGTTGAAGAATTGCTGAATCGTGGCGAAAAAGTCGGCGTGCTGAAAGTTCGTCTTTACCGCCCCTTCTCTGCCGCTCATTTGTTGGAAGTCCTGCCGGAAAGCGCCCGCGCCGTGGCAGTACTGGACCGCACTAAGGAACCTGGGGCTCAGGCAGAACCGTTGTATCTCGACGTGATGACCGCTCTGGCGGAAGCCTTTAACCGCGGCGAGCGCGAAACTCTGCCGCGCACAATTGGCGGTCGTTATGGACTGTCCTCCAAAGAGTTCGGCCCGGAGTGCGTGCTGGCGATTTTCAACGAACTGAGCGCCGCCAAACCGAAACCGCGCTTTACCGTCGGAATCTATGATGACGTGACCAACCTTTCCCTGCCGCTGGTGGAAAATACCCTGCCGTCGGAAGCCAAGCTGGAAGCGTTGTTCTACGGTCTCGGCAGCGACGGCAGTGTCTCGGCCACCAAGAATAATATCAAGATTATCGGCAACTCAACGCCGTGGTTCTCGCAGGGCTATTTCGTCTATGACTCAAAAAAAGCCGGCGGCCTGACGGTTTCACACCTGCGCGTTAGCGAGAAACCGATTCGTTCTTCTTATCTGATTTCACAGGCGGACTTCGTCGGCTGTCATCAGCTGCAGTTTATCGACAAGTATCAGATGGTCGAGCGTCTGAAGCCTGGCGGCATTTTCCTGCTCAACACACCTTACAGCGCTGATGAAGCCTGGTCGCGTCTGCCGCAGGAAGTGCAGGCGACGTTGAATCAGAAAAAAGCGCGGTTCTATATCGTCAATGCGGCAAAAATCGCCCGCGAATGCAGCCTCGGCGCACGTATTAACACCGTTATGCAGATGGCATTTTTCCACCTGACGCAAATCCTGCCGGGCGATAGCGCGCTGGCGGAGCTGCAGGGCGCTATTGCCAAAAGCTATAGCAGCAAAGGTCAGGAACTGGTCGAACGCAACTGGCAGGCGCTGGCGATGGCCCGCGAGTCGCTGGCAGAGGTGCCGTTACAGCCGGTCGACGGCAACAGCCCGAACCGCCCGCCGGTGGTGTCCGATGCCGCACCGGATTTTGTCAAAACGGTGACCGCCGCGATGCTGGCCGGACTCGGCGATGCGCTGCCGGTTTCCGCTCTGCCGCCGGACGGCACCTGGCCAATGGGCACCACTCGTTGGGAAAAACGCAATATTGCCGAAGAGATCCCAATCTGGAAAGAAGAGCTTTGTACTCAGTGTAACCACTGCGTCGCCGCCTGCCCGCACTCGGCTATTCGCGCCAAAGTGGTCTCCCCGGAAGCGATGGAAAGCGCCCCGACCAGCCTGCACTCTCTGGATGTGAAATCTCGCGACATGCGCGGACAGAAATACGTATTGCAGGTGGCACCGGAAGATTGCACCGGTTGTAATCTGTGCGTCGAAGTGTGCCCGGCGAAAGACCGGCAAAACCCGGAAATCAAGGCCATCAATATGATGTCGCGCCTTGAGCACGTTGAAGAAGAGAAAGTGAATTATGACTACTTCCTCAACCTGCCGGAAATTGACCGCAGCAAGCTGGAACGTATTGATATCCGAACATCGCAGCTGATTAGCCCACTGTTCGAATACTCCGGGGCCTGCTCCGGCTGCGGCGAAACGCCGTATATCAAACTGCTGACCCAGCTTTACGGCGACCGGATGCTGATTGCCAACGCCACCGGTTGTTCATCAATCTACGGCGGTAACCTCCCCTCTACGCCATATACCACGGATGCTAACGGCCGCGGCCCGGCGTGGGCGAACTCACTGTTCGAGGATAACGCCGAATTTGGTTTGGGCTTCCGCCTTACCGTCGATCAGCATCGTCAGCGCGTGATGCGTCTGCTGTCAGAGTTTGCCGATAAGCTTCCGGCGGAGCTGAACGACGCGCTGCATGCAGAAGCAACGCCTGAGGTGCGCCGTGAACAGGTTGCCGAACTGCGTAAGGTTCTGGCAAATGAAGAGAGTGCCAAGGAACTGTTAACCGATGCCGATGCGCTGGTGGAGAAATCTATCTGGCTGATCGGCGGCGACGGATGGGCCTACGATATTGGCTTTGGCGGGCTCGACCACGTGCTGAGCCTGACCGAAAACGTCAATATTCTGGTGCTCGATACCCAGTGCTATTCCAACACCGGCGGCCAGGCCTCGAAGGCTACCCCACTGGGCGCAGTCACTAAGTTTGGTGAGCACGGTAAGCGCAAAGCGCGTAAAGATCTCGGCGTGAGCATGATGATGTACGGCCATGTCTACGTCGCACAGATTTCACTGGGTGCCCAGCTTAACCAGACGGTAAAAGCGATTCAGGAAGCAGAGGCTTATCCGGGACCGTCGCTGATTATCGCCTACAGCCCTTGCGAGGAGCACGGTTACGATTTGGCCTTGAGCCACGATCAGATGCGTCAACTGACGGCCACCGGATTCTGGCCGCTGTACCGCTTCGACCCGCGTCGCGCCGATGAAGGCAAGCTCCCACTGGCGCTGGATTCTCGTCCACCGTCAGACGCGCTGGCAGAAACGTTGCTTAACGAACAGCGCTTCCGTCGCCTGAATGCTCAGCAGCCGGAAGTGGCGGAGCAGTTGTGGAAGGATGCAACGAAAGATCTGCAAAAACGCTACGACTTCCTCGCGCAGCTGGCCGGTAAGGCTGAAAAACCAGCGACTGAAAGTTAAACCGCAGGCGTTTTTTCAGCATATAAAAAAAGCCCGAATATCAATTCGGGCTTGTCATTTAACCGACCAATAAAAACCATTCTCAGGAACGGACGGCAGCAAAAAAATTTTGGATGACAATAAAGGCATATAACGGGCGGATAATACGACATTAA